>JBDSBP010000354.1:0-10592 GCA_039921525.1 Chitinophagaceae bacterium
GGTTCGCTGGCAATCAATTCGATCTTGAATCCCGGTTCTAATGTGAATGTTGAGAGCGCTTCCCTGGCTTTTTCACTAAAGGGTGAATTGGCTTTATTGTTACAACCTGTAACCATTGTAAGCAGGAGAAATAATATTACCGGCGAATAACAACGCCGAAAGGAATACAAATACTTGTTTGTCATTCAAAAAAATTTTTTATATAGAAAACAACATTAACAGAATTTGACAAGTTTCAAAAATTATTTACCTGTCGCCTGGTTTAATCAGTAAGAAATTACTTTGCATTTGACAATTCATTTTATAAAAGAACCTTTATTTTTGATATAACACTCTTATTAAGAAATAAAATTATGAACTAAAACCTGTCCTCAATTATAACTAAATATAAAAAACCTTGATGCTAAAAAAAATTATAATCCTGATCGCATTCGCGCTTTTTAATAAAATGTCATTCTCGCAACGAACCGATGTTGTTGATGGCACAATGGAAGTAGGGGTAGCCCGTGTTGATATTACCCCTGACGGCCCCATACGACTTGCAGGGTATGGAGCCAGGCCGAAGTCGGAATCCGGTGGAATAATCCAGCGATTGGGTGCGAAGGCGCTCGCTTTTGGCAGTGATGCTCAACATCCCTCCATACTTATCACCGTTGATTTGGTAGGAATTACGACACGAATAACCGCGACGTTATCCCAACAGCTTTCAAAAAAAATGGGGATCGATCCTGCTCAGCTTGTCATTTGTGCTTCTCATACTCACGGTGGTCCGGAGATTGGCAACCTGCTCAATATTCTTGAATACAGGGGCGATCATTTTAGTGATTCGCTGCTTGCAATAAACCAACTTGTGCATATTGCCCAATATACTGAAAAACTAAGTGAGAAGTTGGAGGAAGTAGCCCTTGCCGCATTAAAAAACAGGAAGCCTGCAATTGTTTCATGGGGGCAGGGGCAGGCCGGATTTGCTGCAAACCGTCGTACAAAGGGTGGCCCTGTAGATCCTGCTTTACCAATTTTGCGGGTAACAAATCCTGATGGCACACTGAGGGCAGTTTTAGTGAACTATGCCTGTCATGGCACCACATTGGATGGAAATGTAAATGAAATTCATGGCGACTGGATTGCTGAAGCCCAGCGTATCATAGAAGCCAATCATGCAGGCGTGATTGCAATGGTTTCTATTGGCTGTGGCGCCGATGCAAATCCCCAACCCCGGGGTAAGATGGAAAACCTGAAATCGCATGCACAGGAAATTTCTGACAATGTAGACAAGTTGCTCAAATCACCCTTACAAACGTTGACTTCGCCACCTGAGGGAAACATGAAATGGATCAAACTACCATTTTCTAATGTGCCAACCGTTGCGGAACTTATAAAATTAACGGATGACAAAACGGTTAAGGGGTATTATGCACGACGCGCGCTGGATTTTGTGGAAAGAGGAGGAACAATTCTATCTGAACTAAATTACCCTGTACAAACCTGGAATTTCGGGAACAAAATGGCAATGGTTAACCTGGCTGGCGAAGTGGTGGTAGACTATTCTACCCGGCTCAAAAATGAATTAGGCGCCGAGCATCTATGGATCAATGCTTATTCAAATGATGTTCCCTGTTATATTGCTTCCCGCCGCGTAATCGGGGAAGGTGGATACGAACCGGAATCAAGTATGTATTATTATGATAAACCATCTCCGTTCTCTCCGGAAGTGGAGGATATTATCGTAACGGCGGTGCATGACCTGATCGCCCCAGCATTCAAATCGGAGAGAAAAGTTGCAAACCACCAGGAACTGGTTCGGATGGGAAATGATGCGGCTCTTCACTTAACCGCAGCGGATGCGGAAGCAATTGGGCCCAAAATTAAATATATGCCGGAGTGGAAAGCATTTGGATGGTTTTCTACCGAAGACCGGGCAGAGTGGAACGTGGACGTAGAGAAGACAGGAAAATATGACGTATATCTTGAATGGTCTGTATCCGATAAGGAAGCAGGAAAATCAGTGGTATTTGAAGCAGGCAGTAAAAAGGTAAAAGGAAAAGTTGGCAAGACGGGTTCATGGTTTACCTACGAAACACAGAAGATAGGAACCATTCATTTATCAGCCGGCCAGCAAAAAATGGTATTTAAATCTAATTCTAAATCTGAAAAAGGCTCTATGCTGGATTTGCGGGAAGTGAAACTGGTATTGGCCAGGTAGCGAGTTCGCCCTATGAGGTCTCCAGGACCTCCCAGGTCTGAAATGCGAGATATGTCTTCATTCAAGATATTTTTGATATCACTGGTTGAAAAGAGTGGGCATCTTCATTCAAAATATTCTTGATATCGCTGGTTGAAAAGCGTGGGCGTATTCATTCAACACCTGGGAGGTCTTGAAGACCTCACAGGTCGAACCTGCTTTTTAGTCAACCCAGATCGTAGTTTTGAATTCTACAACTAATAAATTCACTTAAGTCTGTAACTGTACAAATGCGAGCCACTTACAAAATAAATGCGGCCATCCAGGTAATCTCCTCCGGCATGGATCGGGACGGGGGATTTTGCAACCATGGTCAATCTGAATGATCCAGGGTCAACCCGTACAATGCCGTTTATAAAAAGAAGGTAGAGTTCGCTTTTAGGGCCGGAAATAAAAATTCGTGGCGACTGCGCCGCAGTTGTCTTGCCGAAATCGGCTTCTACATTCTGCTCATGAACAACCTCTCTTTTCACAGGGTCAAAAACGAAGAATTTTTTATAGTCAGTTATGCCGTAAACCAATCCATCTTGCCCAACGCACATATCACTGTAATCCTGTGCGCCGGGGAATAGTGCTTTATGCCATTCTAAACACTTTGAAGCCATATTCAGAATATATAATTCCGCTTCGGTTGCTTTCTTTTCACCGCCTGTTCCTGGTGCAGTTGTAGTTCCTCCCAGCAGTTTACCTCCAGGTAAAGCTGCAAGGCTCAAGGTTGACTGGTCGAGAATAATGGCGCTGTCAGGTATCACAGTTTGTGTCTTTTTCTCGCGATCCCAGAAAAGTAAGCCTCCCCCGGTATAACCATATTCCGGCCCACCACTCATAATGATTGTCTTACCGTCGGGACAGGCAAGAACACGGAAGGGACGATGGATTACAGGATTTGCAGTTGCCAAAAACAGCGGATTTGTCTCTGCGCCCATTTTTGTATTAACCCATGGTTTTAGGGGGTTCCATTCCAGCAGGGCACCCTGGGGATAAATGCCAAAATAAAAGCGATCTCCCTGGCGTGCCACTGCATTAAACTGACCAATGGCTTCAACATTCACTATTTTACCTGTTTCGGGATTGTAATTAAAAAAACGCATCGGGAAGGTTGTACCACCGGCAATGGTATTATCTGGTGAAGTACCTACTCCCATTACTATGGCACCATCACTGGTATACTCAAATGTTACTTCCTTTTTTGTTTTTGTTTTGGGATCTTCCACTATAAGTTTACGTTCCAGCATATCCAGGTCTTTGATTTTCCTGCCATCGGGGAAGTCTCGATAAAACAGGTTCTGGCTTCCTGTTATAATTGGCTTAGGATTCAGGTGATCATGTTTGCCGATTTTATGTCCAACCCCCTTGTAAAATTCATACCAGTCTTCCTTATCGTTTTGTAACGACTGTCCATACACTTTGCCATCCAGATCCCGGTAAATATAAGCAGATCCCCGTTTACGCTCTGCCTCGTTTAGCATGATTATTACCTGCCTGGAAGCTGGATCGAAAGCGATGATCTGGCTGGCGGTAGTACCCAGGCCAAAATAAACCCAGCCGGCATTATCAGTTACCAGGTACCTGGGATATTGACGCCAGTTTTGCTTGTAGAGATAACCATAGTCCGTGAATTGCCGCGTTATGGGATTAAAGGAAACCAACCCGCTGTTTGGATAGGTGACTGCCCAAATAACACCCTGATCATCTTCAGTCATTCCCATCGCCATTTTCGGCATGGCTTCCATACTAAAAGTAAATGCCCTCTTAACCGGATCAAACTCCGCAAAGTGGTTATTAAACAGTGTATAGAATTTATTTTTACTGGAAAGAATGGAAGAATAAGCAACATCACCATACGGAACGTCGAGAGAAAACGGTGTCGGAAATTGATCGCTTTTGCCGGTCTCGGCATCAATCATTAGCAAGGCGTAGCCACCACGATGATCAAATAACCAGAGCAGCAGGGCATTTTTTCCGTTTCCATCAACGGTTGCAACGGCTCCTCTTTGACTGCTGATCGGGGAGGCTGCGCCATGATCAAAAAAGCCATTTCCAAGATCCTGGGAAGCAGCAGGGAGTGCTAAGGATATTATGAGCCCCGATAGAGCGATAAATTTTCGACCTCGGATAAAAGCTGGTGTACAGTACAAATTATTTTAAATTTATGGGTTAAACCAAGGCGCTTGTAGGGGCTGGGCTTGCCCCCGCCCTGACTGCATTAGAAACTGACAGAATATTATCGGGAAGGTCCACAAATATACTATAGATATCAGGTGTAACAGCGGGGGCAAGCCTTGCCCCTACAAACGCCGGAACCCGTTTTTTGATTATTTGATTAATACTAGTGTCATGTCAAACATAAACGGTCGGTTATTTTGGCTATCAGCTATCAGCAGTCAGCTATCAGGAAAACAATGCTAGTGTTAGTTTCCTCCTGATAGCTGACTGCTGAAGGCTGATAGCCAAAGCGTCATTTTAGAGTTTACATAATATTAGTTTCATTATCAAAACAACATTGCTATGGCGTTATGGTAAAACCTATTTCTTTAATTATCTTTTTACTTTCATCGATAGTGCTGTTAGTAGCTACGAATACCGCTTTATAAGTGCCCGGCTTTGCATACCTATAGGTATATAAAGTAGGCTTTACCGTATAAACGGATGACCTGACAGCCACTGCCTTATCAGTTCCTAAATCAACCTTGTCCAGGGAGATGGGCGCCGAAACAGCCCAGTTTTCACTTAAAGGGTCATTGTAAGGGCTATTGGGATCATACGGTACAAATTTAGGCAGCACGGCGGTGGCAATATACTGTGTACTGGCCGGGTCATAGATCGGATTTTTGGGATCAAAGATGGGGTTGGCTGGATCAAAGATGGGATCTTTTGGATCTTTATAAAAGGGCCCGTAAAGAGTAACCCTTGTGGTAGTAACCTGTGACCTTGCCGGAGCATTTACCGGGTTTTGATCCACAATCCTGAATCCTGCATGCACCTGGTCAGTAATAACAACAGGAACATCATTAAGCCGCACGCTACTGGTGATGGTAAAATTCTCCGTCAGCCACTGACGTGCATATCCATTCGCCACCTGGGGTTTGCTAATATATTTTAATGAAAAGTAGATCGGTTTTCCTGCTACCACCAGGTCGGTAATATTTTGCGTAGGAGATTTTACTAAAGTAGCAGTAGTGCCAAGCGTAAACCTGCTCGTAATGTCTTTCCAGGTAGCAACTTTTACACTGGTCAAATCATTATAATTACCGCTAAAATCAGTTGAAGCAAGAATAGAGAATTGGTTAAGCTGTGTACCTGCGGGTGTACCGGGAGCAACTCCGCTGTTAAAACTCAATGAGTCTTTTTGCCCACTGACATCCACCACTCTTCCATCCTTGAATGCATAGTCGCGGTACACCTCACCCGAATAAAAAGAGATGATATCCGCACTTCCCTCTATCTTGAAGCGGATTAAATCATTTACCTTATAGGTGTTAGCATCAGTAGTTACCGTAAAATCAGGCGCATCTTTTACATCGAGTGTCTTTTTACAAGATATCATTACAAGCAATGCCAATAACAAAAAACAATATCTAAATTTCATATAATTTATTTTAACAATTAATAACCGCTGTAAAGTCAACGATTAAATGACGCAATTTTCTATCAGCGCCAGGCCGGGTTTGTTCCGCGGCTCTTTGCTGATAGCTGATAGCTTAAAGCAACCTTCTAAACAGTTCGTGTTTGGCACGGCACTTACCATCCTGGATTTTGTACCATTTTCTGATTATTAGTGATTTCTTTATCAGGTATCGGCATTAACAAATCCCTCTGCCCTACTCTTGAATAAGATAATACAAATAGCGACCCCGGTGAATCTTGTTGGGCAACGTTTCCCATGTCCTGGTTCACTTTTAAAAAAGTACCCCATCTTAGTAAATCAGCTTTCCGCTGGCCTTCCATGTTAAACTCCCTCATTCGCTCGTCCTGGATAAAAGAGAGAAAGCTCTGTTTCGAAGCCGATTCTGCAGGGCCAATATCACCGTCATGGATATTGTATATGGTGGCTGTAGCTGTGGCGCCGCTACCTCCGCCACCTGTAATGGTTATGGCTGGCGGGGTTGAATATTTACCTTCTTTATAAAACGTAATACCAGTCAGGTCACGACTTAAGGTAATACCAGTTACTGCGCCGCCTGATATGGTAGCTATGCCTTCTGCTGTACTTCCGTTACCCGTAGAGAATGTTACAGTTGGTGCGGTAGTATATCCTGCACCACCCATGGTTACCGTAACGGCCTTTATCCCGGAAGACCATCCCCTTTGCCTTACTTTATTAACGGCAGCTATCGCATCGGCAGTAGGACCATTTATGGCATTCTCCGCTTCTGCAAACATGAGTAATACATCGGAATAACGTAACATAGCCATATTTATACCGGAAGTAACAGAAGTACCTCTTGGAATCGCTTCATACTCTCTTCTCCATTTAGCGGGTTGAAAAACCCATTTGTCTTTTTCGGTGGGAGGTATGACCTTCATTGTCTTTTCTCCATTTACCTGGCTATTGAGATATGAAAAATGTGCAATAGAAAACCACTTTCTTAAATCGCCGTCCTGGAACACATTGTAAAACTTCGATGTAATTGTCATATATGCGGGCGCGTTTCCGGTAGCGGAGCCGGCTGCGGAAGTAGGCCCGTTAATGTACCCGTTATTAGTCCATTCTGAAAACGCCTTGGTGGCAGCATCTGCGTTATTTCCATAAAATTCCACTTCCCATATATTTTCCTGGCTGTCGTATTTATCTCCACCGAGGTTGATAAAAATCTGGGAATAACTGGGATTCAGATTATGGCCGGATTCTCCATCGTCCATTACCTTTTTAGCCCAGGTTTTGGCATCCTGGTATTTGGAAGCATCTTTAAGGGGTTCTCCAGCCATGGTTAGACAGACCCGGGCCAAAATACCACGAACAGCGGATTTACTAATAGCTCCACCGTTTCCAATTACTTTGATGCCAGGTACGAGGGGTTCCGCTGCTGTCATATCCGCTAATATTTGCACATACACATCTTTTACCGGGGATCTTTCAATATTTACATCATCCACTGAACCAGTTGGAATAAGTTTTATAGGAACATCTCCCCAATACTGTACCAGCATAAAATAATAATATCCCCTGAGAAAAAGACACTCACCCCGTATCTTATCTCTTAAAGACTTTGCTATTGCCGGGTTTTTATCCAGGTTGGCAAGTAATACATTTGCCCTGTTGATGCCATCCCAAAGAGTATTCCAGCATCCGTTCATGTATTGGTCTGATGGCGAATAATTATAATTGAAAGGGCCATTCAGGGTGAGCCTGTTCATGTAGGCTTCGTCTGCCTGCCAGCCTAAAAGGTAATTTGCAAAAGACCCCCAGAGCCCGTTATTTCCCAGGCTATTATAAACGCCTGCCCGGGCAAAATCTAACTGGCTTTCAGTTTGGTAATAATTAGTGGTGCTAAGGAAATCTGTTGGTTTGGTATCCAGGTATTTTTTACAGGAGCCGAAGCTTAGTAAAAGAAGTACAATCGGTAAAAAATATATTCTTTTCATTTTTTGCGTATAAAAATGTAAATAAGGTATGGTTTTAAAATGCCGCCTTCAGGCCAAAAACAATCGTACGAGCCTGGGGATAACCTGAATAATCCCAACCAGGTTGAAGAACATTATTCAAGGTGGAAACTTCAGGGTCCAATCCTGAATATTTTGTCCATGTCAGCAGGTTTTGCGCTGCAACATCTATAGTCAGGTTACTTAAATTCAGCTTTTGGATTAGCTTAACCGGCAGGGAATAAGCAAGAGAAAGTGTTTTAAGCCTCAGGTACGACCCGTCTTCTACATTTTTTGATGTATAGTAACCAATGAAGCCTTGTCCACGGGTCCTGTAGTTCTCATTAGTCTGGTTATCAGGAGACCAGCGATTTGCATAGCTCGCATACTGGTTAACGTAAGCGAATCCATTACTATTGCCTTCGAGCAGGAGGCGATTTCCATTATAGATACTATTCCCGTAAGACCATTGGAAAAATAAATTCAGGCTAAACCCTTTGTAGGTAAATTCGTTAGAGAATCCCCCCGTATGGATCGGCTGCCCGCGGCCAATTATCGTCAAATCGGCTGCGTTGATAGTACCATCCTCGTTTAAATCTTTCAATTTTATATCGCCGGGTTGTACGGGATTAGGGCCGCCATTAGAAGGAACCGATTTTTTAAGAACATACACACCAGGAGAAGGATTATCAAAGTCAGGGTATTGATAATTACCCTGCCAAATATATCCTATCATCATACCAATAGGCTTTCCTATCTCATGTAAATATAAAGGCTGGCCAAACTGCGACAGGTAGGCTGCGTTACTACTGAGGGCCGACTGACCATACGTAAGTGATAAAATCTTATTCCGGTTAAAACTAATATTAAAGCTGCTCCGCCAGCTAAATGCGCCTGCATTTACGTTAAGGGTATTTAAAGTAAATTCAATACCGTCATTCCTCAACTTACCTATATTTTCCTGGGCCGATCCAAATCCGGAGCTCGGGGGCAGATCAGCATTCAAGAGCAAATTCTCGGTTGTTCTCCGATACAAATCAACTTCAAGCGCAATCTTGTCATCTAATATCCCAAACTCATACCCGATATCCGTTTGTTTGGTTTTTTCCCATTGCAATGTTGAGTTGCCTAACGTAGACAAGTACGCGCCGGGCGTCGGTGCCTGGTTATTAAACGAGTATCCCTGGCCGGTATTATTCAATGTTAGTTTTGGATATGCATCAAAATCCCCTACCCTGTTATTACCATTCTCCCCATAACTTACTCTTAGTTTTGAATTGGAAATAAATGGCAGCGCATCCTGGAAAAATTTTTCCTGGTCCATATTCCAGGCAATCGCTCCTCCGGGGAAATACCCCCAGTGCTCCAGGAATTTGGATGATCCATCGGCCCTGAAATTTAAAGTGACCAGGTATTTGGATTTATAATTATAATCCACTCTTGCGGCATACGAAGCCATGGTATTGGTGGTATTGTAAATAGCAGGGCTGTTGAGCGTTCCTGATGGCGACTCGTCCAACCCATCCATTCCTTTCCCTTCATTCGGAAGCTGGGTACCCGTAAAGCTTGTGAAGAATCTCTTATAGCTATTTACACCAAAAAGCAACAAGCCACTAAGAGAGTGACCGCCCCCTAGCGTTCCTTTATAATTAAGCGTATTTTCATTCGAAAAACTATTATCAGTGGTTTGTGCCAGGTAACCCCATACCCCGTTTTTATTGGCGGGATTAACCGGGCTACCCTGTGAAGTCCTTGAATTATAAAATTGTTCATTGCGTGTTTTGATTTGCATTTCACCCGCTGTAGATTTAAAGGTCAGATTCTTTGTAATGTCATAGCTAACATAACCGTTCGCCCTAAGAACATCTGAAATAGTATGCTGGTATTGATTCTTTAGGTCAATAACAGGATTGATCCTGAAATCGCTGGGAGTTATTGCAGCGTCATCGGCTGCTTCCGTTAAAAGATCCTGGTTAGGATTGGCTGAGATGGGGCGATACATCCATGCCCTTACCAGGGCGGCAGAGGCTGAATTACCTCCTGAATATACTGATCTTATTTGTTGCCCGCCAGTATTAGTCCGGGTATAATCAGCCGTAATACCCACTTTCATTTTATCACTGATCGTCTGGTCTAGTTTTACCGTACCAGTGTACCTGCTAAGGCCTGTATTGATGATAACACCCTTTTGGTCGAACATGGATCCGGAAATCGAATACTTGGTTTGATCGGTCCCACCTCTTATGGCCATGTTATAAATCTGTATTACCCCTGTTTGTAAAACCTGGTCCTGCCAGTTAATCCCTTTCACATTCTTGTAGTCGTCCAACGTTTTGCCCCCGGCAAAATAAGCCGGTGTATTAAAAGCAGCCGGGTTAAGTTCCTGCTGGTACTTAACAAACTCGTAAGGGCTCATCATGGGTATTTGTTCCGGGGGGATCTGGTAACCTGTTGAGCCGTTGAGTGTAACGACAGCCCTTCCCGTCCTTCCTCTTTTGGTTTGAATCAGTACCACGCCATTAGCACCTCTCGATCCGTATATCGCTGTAGAGGATGCATCTTTAAGGATAGTCATCGATTCAATATCCGCAGGATTTAAAATGGCAGGGTTAAGATTTTCAATAGGAAACCCGTCCACTACATATAACGGGGAAGTGCTTTGTGTAAGTGAACCCGCTCCACGTATCATAATATTTATGCCGCCGCCGGGTTGTCCATCCACACTATTAACCTGCACGCCGGCTACTCGTCCTGCCAGCGCCTCACC
>JBDSBP010000355.1:0-16024 GCA_039921525.1 Chitinophagaceae bacterium
TTTCCCTTTTACTTTCCGGAATTAAAAAAGCGATTAGAAATACTATAATTAGGCCACCAAATAAAAAAATAAATTTCTTTAATTTTTTCATTGTGTCTACCTTGAAAGATTTGCTAAAACAACTACAGTTCCGTTCCCGTTTATTTCGTAAGCCATTTTTGACCCGTCTTTTGAAACAACTGTATTCATATCTTCATTTGAAGTTTGTTAGACGTTTATCATCTGTCTGTTTGTATTGAAGCACAACTACTCCGCTTTTATGCCAGGCTTTTACTTATTTATTTTTAAGTTCTTCCGCTAGTCCAATAAGAAGGCCCTCAGTTCCACGAATGTAGCAAAGCCGATATGTGTCCTGATATTGAACCACTTCTCCAACGAGTTTAGCACCATGCTTGATTAGTCTAGATACCATTTCGTCAATATTTTCAACGGTGAACATGACACGTAGATAACCGAGGGCGTTCACAGGCGCAGTCCGGTGATCTGATATAATGGGAGGCGTGATGAATTTCGAAAGTTCGAGTCGGCTGTGGCCATCCGGAGTAATCATCATGGCAATCTCTACGCACTGAGAACCAAGTCCGGTAACACGACCAGCCCATTCTCCTTCTACTGTTCCTCGTCCTTCGAGCTTCAAACCTATTTCAGAGAAAAAAGAAATAGCCTCATCAAGGGATTCTACAACAATGCCGACATTGTCCATTCTTAATAATTTGTTTTCTATCATGGTTGTTTTTTTCATATTCATTTTATGGTTTGATTTGGTTACTCATAAGAGTATTATCTTAAGGTCATAAATATTTTAAATCTTGTTATTTAAATTGTTACCAAGGTTTGGTATTTGTCATAGTTAATTGTTCGTTAAATTTGATTATAGCTGATTCTGGGTCATCACGACATGTTTTATTAGATACATTTATCCGTTGGCTGGCTTGTATTGTAGCATAACTTCTCCGCACCCAAACGATTTGCTGTTTGTGAGCTTTAGTTTTGTTGTGTCAGTAAAAATTTTCAATCCATTTCCAATTGCAATAGGATTGACAATCAAATTAAACTCGTCAATCAAATTGTTTTTGATAAGTGATGCAACAAAATTTGCTCCGCCATAAACCAACATATCCTTGCCGCTTTTATTTTTGAGATTATTTACAACACTTACTAAGTCACCATTTTCTACGCTGATGTTTTTTCCTGCAATGGATGTAATCGTTTTACTTAAAACTATTTTCGGGATGTTTACCATTTTTTGTGCAAAGGAAAACCAAGGACTATCAGGTTGATTGTTTACCATATTTTCCCAATAAGTAATAAATTCTTCTGTCATTTTTCTACCCATAAGCAGCGTATCAACAGAGTCTATTAAATCGTTGGCATACTTTGGCGACTTTTCACCTGAATCCATCTGCATCCAACCCAATTCACCGTTTGGCCCGGCAACATAGCCGTCCACGGTTTGTTGCATTTGTAATTTTAATCTTCGCATTTTGTTTATTTATTTTTGTAATTCTAATTTCCTTTCGCATTATTTTACAATATTGACTCCAAGCTATATTTGCATCAGTAATTCAGTCTATGACATAATTACTATAAATTATTTGAGTTTAATTTATGGTAAAAAATGTAGGAAGCCATAATAGCCCTAAAAAAATTAATGGGGAAAATGACTGAAAAGTCATTCCGTCAATAGCAAAATGACTAATACTTGCAAAAAAAAGTCAAACGTAAAACCTGCATAAGCCCATTCTTTAATGCGTTTGAGGACTTGTGGTATAACTAATGCTAATACACCTAAAATCTTAAAGCAACCAATGCGTTTCCAAAAAATTCGGGATAGCCCAAATATCTTATTCCTTCTTTCGCCAATTCTGTTTGCGAAGTGAAAGCAGGAATTAAACCTTCCATAATAAAGATCAATCCTGTTGTAATCCAAAAAATTATTTTGTGACTTTTCGTAATTTAGTTTTTTATTTTCTTTGCGATTTAGTTATCAATATATTTTCTAACTCATTTAATGTAACTTTTAAATCCTTCCTCGAAACCCATCTCAATATTTTTTTAATGCAGCAAGGGTTTTATGTTTTAAAATCATTTTTGTTTTGTCAACGGTAAAATCGAATTGCAAATCATTTTTTATTTTTTCTGTTTGTTAATTGTTGATAACACTTTGTCAAGTTGATTAAATCGGATTTTTTAAATTTTACTGAATTGTTTCAACCATTTATCATCTCTACTCTCTGATCTGGATTTCCATCCCAAAAATTCTTCCCATAGGGGCGGGAACCTAATAAAATTCTAAAAAAATCAAAGCCGTTGAAGGCTGCCAGGCCTAACAATTCATCATTTTTCTTACCCAGCCAACCCATATCTCTAACAGTCCAGATTTCATACCCTTCACCAAAATCATATTTTACCTTAGTGGGCAGATTTTCGTCAAGCAAAAATTTCATTTAGGATCTTTTCAATGGTCAATGTCTTTCTTGCCATTTCTAAAACTTGAATGGCATAATCCTTTTGTACTGAAGGAAAGTTTTCCATAAATTCGTCTAAAGTTTCGCCAGTCTCAATGTAATCAATAAAGCTTGAATAGGAACTCGTGTCCCAGTAAAAACAGGTGTCCCGCCCATAGTTTCCTGGTCAATATTTATAGGTCCATAGTTCATTGTAGATAGATTTTTTCTTATTCAAAGTGATAGAATCTGGTGTTATATCGCTCTTTATGTTAGGAAAGCAGCTTACAGCTAACGGTTTGCATTGCCGAAGGTTAGGGAATTTGTTGCTGGTCCTGCCCGGAATTAAAGCCAAATTGAAAAAATAAAGTACAAGTTAACATCAAAAGCTAAATTGAAAAACTTCAGCCCGGAATAAAGCTGACAGTGACTGGTAGCCGATGTTCCAATGTCCCGCCCCAACTTTTGGTAATGCACTGTTGTACTAAACCTACCGGTAGTTAATAAGCCTCTTCAAGAATAAAGAAGCTTTGCTTTGTTGGCTGTATGTTTATGTAGGTTGCTTAACGTATGGGTAATATAATACCGTCAGCATATTACACGCTTGCAATTGCTTCCCTAATAACTTTTAATACTTCTTCAGGTTTTGAAATCATTGGTACATGGCTCGTTTCAAGCTCAGTTGTTTTTGCACCTATCCTCTTAGCCATGATGTCTTGAAGAACAGGACTGATTGCCTGGTCATTTTTTGCAATAATATACCAACTGGGTTTTTCTTTCCATGCAGGGTTGGTCATTTTTTCTCCTAACAATAAAGCAGCAGCAGGTCCCTGGGTATAGTGAATAATATCCCATTGTTTTTCAGAAAGGTCTGCTGCAAAATGTTTTTGTATTCCCTCTTTGGTCAACCATAAATATCCGTCCACAAATTCTAAGTGCTGCAGTATAGCAGCAGGATATTCTTGCGACAGCTCTCCGATGGTTTCATTTTCGTCTGGGGCAAATGCTGCCACATATACCAAGGCTTTTACTTTTGGGTTATTGCAAGCGGCTGTGATAACTACTCCGCCCCATGAATGTCCAACAAGAACTATGGGTGCTTCAAGCTTTACAAAAGCTCTTTGGGTGGCAGCCACATCGTTTGCTAATGTTGATAGCGGGTTTTGTACAGAAATTACTTCGTGTCCTTCGGCAATAAGAGCAGGGGCTACTTCATTCCAACACGACCCGTCTGCCCAAAGCCCATGCACAAATACGATACTTACTTTTTTCATGATGTTACTTTTTTGTTTTATAACAATAAATAGAGTTTGTCTTGTAACATAGCAGTCAACGTTTGTATTAGAGGCATAAGCCGAATGCCCCAAATAAAATTGTTATTGATTAATATTAATTTATCATTCGATATTAAAAATCATTTACTTCGCCAATGAAATCTCAGTTTTTACTGTACTTCGTTTGAGTAAGAATTTATTATCATGAATCGGATTTACAAATTCTACTTTAAATAGCAGTTTTATTTTTGTGCTCAAAGTACTCAAAGCAAATCCGTCACTCAAAGCGTTGCTTACGTTAGTCCCAGTTGAGAGCAAGCAATGGGAAGGCGGCAAAGCGGCATTGTTTATATTGCTAATTTGTCTGACGTGGTTTACGTTATCCGCGAAAAACTTATCTAGTATGAATATGGACATAATTTACAGGTTTAACAAGCATTCTGCAAGTGAGAACCGATTTTCATCATAAGTAATCTGAAAAATACCCACTTACCACTTAATATCTCCTTTTTGCCGGCTAGGTTTGCTAACATGATGCAGTCATTTAAACGAGTAGCAGCTGTTAAACGTGCCGTAAGTATTGCAATTAGTAAGAAAGTATTGACCTTTTCTGTTCTAACTAATAACATACAAATTTACCATGCGGGTATACATGGGTGTCATTGCAAGTAGCGGGAGAATTGATAGCAACTGAATGGCGGGCCTTTGTAATTATAAATGGCGACTTCATCTTATGGCAACGCATACCTGCTCACGGCGGTAGGAAGCTAATAAATTATCGTAGGAATTCGATTTGACCAGATCCGGAGAACTAAAATATGACCAATAAAACGGAATGTGTCGGAAATCTGTCGGAGTAGATAAAACAAAAAAGGGTCCCAATTTCTTAAAACCATTACTGGTATTATGTGACCCGCGTCAGGATTCAAACCTGAAACCTTCTGAACCGTAGTCAGATGCTCAATTTTTGGGGTCAAAATAATTTATTGAATTGTGAAGAGGCACTGGGCAAGGGTTGGGTCGCATCTGCCTTTGGTCAAACACTTGCAAATACTCAAGATAGGGTAGAATTGGATAGTAGCTTTATTAATTACTGATATTAAGGGGATCGTGATTAATGTTTTGAAACTGGATAAAAGTAGTCAAAAATCCATTATCATTACCTACTTTTAATTACCACAAAATCTTGATCCCTACCGGCATATTGGATATAGACACCCCGATTTGTTGTTAGAAACGTACGACAGAGTAGTATCTTTTTTTACAGATCAAAGGGGCAAATTTTAAGTTTAGTCCAAATATTTTCTTAAATTTGAATTTATTCTTTTTGTTAATTATTAGTGAGTTATTCGGTGAGTTCAAAAAAATCGCTTTTTGTATTTGGTTGATTATTAATTTACTATAAGAGATGTTCGAATCCAGTCGCCCCCGACGAACTGCGATATCAAATCGATTCAAAAGCCTGTAAATAGTATGATTTACTGGCTTTTTTAGTTTTAAGGCTTATCAAAATATATCAAAGAATCTCAAATTGATGTCGTACTATTTGGTGCCCTAATTAAAAAATAGATAATCAGGTCACCGGATGCACTATATTCAATTGATTTTGCCAGTTCGTTTACCCAGGTCTTTAATGTACCTTCTTTACAAATTAAAAAAAAACACTCATCAATCCGTTATGAAATTTATTATTGCAGCCGCTCTGTCTTTACTTTTTAACCTGCCTGTCTGCCTGTACGCACAAGCGGATACATCTAGTTCAACAAAGGATAATAACAAAAAAGCTTTGGTGTACGAAGTTAGAAGGCTGAAACAAACGATGCGAATTGATGCTAATTGGGATAAAGCACCGTGGCAGACTGTTAAACCTCTTGAAATCAAGAATTTCATGGGTGTGATACCCTCGTTCAAGCCTACTGTTGAAGCAAAAATAATGTATGATGACAACAACGTTTATGTTATATTTCGTGTGAAGGATCGCTTTGTGCATTCGTTGGTTCAGGAATATAACGGCAACGTGTCAGGAGATGCCTGCGTTGAATTCTTTTTTGCGCCGGACGCTGGTTTACCGCTAAGGTATTTCAATCTTGAGATCAACGCAGGAGGGACGCCGCTATTGTTTTACGTAACAAACCCATGGACGGATTTTACAAAACTTGACTCGAACGATATAAAGAAAATAGAAATTGCACATTCGTTACCAGGGATTGTTGATCCGGAGATTAAAGAACTGGTAACCTGGACCATTGAATATCGCATACCTTTTTCTATGCTGCAAAAGTTTTCAAATGTTACCCGTCCAACGCGAGGCACCACATGGAAAGCCAATTTATATAAAACGGCGAGCCAGAGTACAAATAAGCACTGGATTACCTGGTCGCCGGTTGATAATCCAAAACCCAATTTTCACCTGCCTCAGTTTTTTGGCACTTTAAAATTCCGCTAAACGGTTAATAGTTTTAATTATTATAAATTAACTTATAAACATTAACTTTCTATAGCACAAACAAAAGAGGAGCCCTAACCAAACACCTTTTGCGGCATTATAAAATAAATTCTGATGAAAATTATGAATCCTTATCCAACGATTTCAAAGAGCTGTTTAGTAGTGCTGATGTCCACGTTTTTTACTGTTGTGAACGCACAATCAAAGAGTGCGGCCGAGCTGTACAAGTCGTCGGTTTTTACACCTGAGAAGAGTTTTACGGGAGGGATAGAAGGCCCCGGCGTAGATAAATCCGGAATGCTGTATGTTGTAAACTTTGAACGACAGGGCACTATAGGGATCGTGACACCGGAGGGAAAAGCCAGCTTATTCGTCGACCTTCCCGAGGGCAGTATCGGGAATGGCATACGCTTTAACTCAAGAGGGGATATGTTCATTGCTGATTATACAAAACACAATGTTTTAAAGGTAGACATGGCTTCCCGGAACATCACTGTTTTTGCGCATGAAGAAAGCATGAGTCAACCAAACGACATCGCGATCGATTCCAGGGATCGCCTGTATGCAAGCGATCCTGACTGGAAAGGAGGTAAAGGCAGAATATGGCGGATCGATACAAATGGCAAGGTCACATTATTGAAAAGCGACCTGGGAACAACCAATGGCATAGAAGTAAGTCCGGATGAAAAAATCCTTTATGTAAATGAAAGTGTGCAGCGCAAAGTATGGGCATACAACTTATCCGCCGACGGCATGATCAGCAACCCCCGGGTATTGATTGAATTCCCGGATTTCGGTATGGATGGTATGCGCTGCGACGTCAAAGGCAACCTGTATATATCCCGCCACGGCAAAGGGACCGTAGTAATAGTTTCTCCTGCCGGCAAGGTAATACAGGAGATCGTGTTAACGGGCAAGAGCCCAAGTAATGTAGCGTTTGGCGGTCGTGACGGATGTACTGTGTACGTCACCCTCCAGGACCAGGGAAACGTTGAAACCTTCCGGGTAAATAACCCGGGAAGGGAATGGAAAATGATGAGGAAAGGTCCCAAATAAATACCCGGCGGTTTGCATAAAAAGTTTACAGACGTGGTAAAAATAAATAGAGCGTAAATGTCATTGCTAAGCGCTGGATACACGGCAAGGACATCAAAATACCAGTTGATGCTTATATTACAGTCGGAAAAAAATATTGTGCAGTTAAGATTTCATCTAACCTATTTACTATGCATAGAGTTTGCAACATCAAGATCTATATTTTATTATTTTCTATAATATTCCTTGGAGGAATTGCTGTTCAGTCACAGCCCTATTCTATCCTGATCAAAGGGGGATACGTCATTGATCCGAAGAATAATATCAACTCGCTCATGGACGTTGCTATAACTGATGGCAAAATAACGAAGGTGGCCAAAAATATTGATGCTTCCCAGGCGAAGGAGGTGGTTAATGCGACAGGCATGTTCATTACGCCCGGACTTATTGATCTGCATGGACACGTTTTTGCCGGCACCGAACCAGATCATGCGTACAGTAATGGCTTTAGTAGTGTTCCTCCGGATGGATTTTACCAGCGTGTGGGTGTTACTACGGTGGTAGATGCAGGAGGAGCCGGGTGGAAGTCGTTCCCTACATTCAAGAAAAATATCATTGATAACTCCCAAATGCGGGTGCTTTCATTCTTAAATATTGTAGGGGAGGGAATGCGGGGAGGTATCTACGAACAGAACGTAGCGGACATGGACCCTGACATGGCATCGAAGGCAGCCAGGCAGTATAAAAATTATATTGTGGGTATCAAGGTGGCTCATTTTACAGGGCATAGCTATATAAATGTGGACCGTGGCGTGGAAGCGGGTAAATTGGCAAATATACCTGTGATGGTAGATTTTGGTGGAACTACGCCGCCGCTTTCTATTGAGGAACTGTTTATGAAACATCTTCGGCCAGGCGATATATTTACGCATACATTCGGGCAACTTCTTGACACCAAAGAGGCCATAGTAGATACCGTAACTAAAACATTAAAGCCCTTTGTACTTGCAGCACAAAAAAGAGGAATTATTTTCGATGTCGGGTACGGGGGCTCTAGCTTTACCTACTCACAAGCAATACCGGCAGCAAAGGCCGGCTTTCATCCAAATACAATAAGCACTGACCTTCATATCAATAGCATGAAAAGTTCGATGAAAGATATGTTGAGTGTGATGTCCAAGTTCCTGGAACTCGGTATGGATCTGCCGGCCGTTATCAGGGCCAGCACATGGTCTCCCGCCCTGGCTATCAACCGCGAAGAACTGGGGCACCTTTCCGTTGGCGCAATTGCAGACGTGTCAGTGTTCACCTTGCGGCAGGGTAAATTCGGATTCTATGACCTTGCCGGCTACAAAATGGAGGGTAACAGGAAGCTGGAATGTGAAATGACTATCATTGGTGGTAAAATAGTTTATGATTTGAATGGCATAGTTTCTCCGCTGCCCACACAATAGTAATGCACATTGCAACGGAGCATACGGCAGTACGTACAATGAAGTATGCGGAAGCGCTGCGTTTTGCGGACTTTGCGATACTACTTTTGTGAAACCAAGCAGGCGCGTCATTTTGTCTCGCGAAAGTGCAATGATCGCAGGAAGCCGAAAAAGTAATACACATGACCGTTAGATAACCTACGGGGATGAACACTCTGCAATATCGCTACAGAGATTTAAATGATCGTTGATGAAAGATTGATATTGTAAAAATTAATAAAAGATGTAGCCATGAAACGAAGAGCACTCCTTAAATATTTGGCGGTCGGTCCTCTGGCAGGAAGCGCTATCGCAAGCGGTATCCCGGTTGTATCTGCAAAAGCAGCTTACGACGCATCAAACCGTAACCTCTTCAAAGAGCTGGGATTACGAACGTTTATCAACGCGGCCGGCGTTTACACTTCAATGACAGCTTCATTGATGCCGGAGGAGGTATTAAAAGCAATTACAACCGGCGCCGGCGAATTTGTGATGCTGGATGAAGTACAGGATAAGGTGGGTGAGAAAATAGCGGCTTTATGCCACGCGGAAGCTGCTACGGTGACAGCAGGATGCTGGTCAGCCCTCGTGTTGGGTATGGCCGGAGTGCTTACGGGGATGGATAATAATAAAGTGAATAAGTTGCCCTTCCTGGAAGGTACGGGTATGAAGTCGGAGGTAATTCTTCAAAAGACGCATGCTAACGGGTACCATCATGCACTAACCAACACCGGTGTCACGCTTATTTTGGTGGAGACACGCAAGGAACTGGAAAGTGCGCTGAATGAGAAAACGGCGATGATGTGGTTTTTAAACAGGGAAGCCCCGGCAGGTGAAATAAAGCATGAAGAGTGGCTGGAGATTGCCCGCAAGCATAAGATACCCACGATGATCGATATCGCAGCTGACGTACCTCCTGTTGAAAATCTATGGAAATACAATGACATGGGTTTTGACCTTGTGGCAATTTCCGGGGGTAAAGCTATGCGTGGCCCTCAAAGTGCCGGGATACTAATGGGAAAGAAAGAACTCATTGCCGCTGCCCGCCTCAGCGCTCCGCCGAGGGCAGGTATCGGACGCGGGCAAAAAGTAAATAAGGAAGAGATCCTCGGCATGTATGTGGCACTTGAAAAATTCATAAACACGGATCATGATAAAGAATGGACAATGTTGGAGAACCGGGTAGCGGTGATTAATAATGCCGTAAAAAATATCAGTGGCGTTACATGTGAGGTGTTTGTGCCGCCGGTTGCCAATCATACACCTACGCTCAATATATCCTGGGAACAAAGTAATATAAAAATAACCGGTAAAAAGCTCCAGGAGCAACTGAGGCACGGAATCCCTTCCATTGAAGTCAGGGAGGGGAAAAAAGACGGGGTTGAACTGACCGTCTTTATGCTAAAGCCCGGGCAGGAAAAGGTTATTGCCAGGAGGATAAAGGAAGAGTTGCTACAGGCTTCAGTGTAACAGTTTCCTTATTCAGTTCTTTTATCTGGTTCTGGTAATCGGCTTGTTGTACCGGTAGGGTTGTATTTTTTTCGGTACACACAGTGTGTTTTATATTTCCTGCATGGTGGTGAGAATACGACATGGCGGCTACCTGGCCCACAACAGGAAAAACTATCGGATAGCAGCCATTCTCCTGCAATTCGAACTGTCCAAACCCATGCCCAAAGTAATCATACCCTTTAACCTGCAAATGCTGCAACGCACCGGAATTGATTACAGCCTCTGCCCAAAATGTAAAGTAGGTAAAATGGAAATAACGGCCAGTTACCTAAACCATAATGGCAATCTTGTAAACATAAAAGACTCAACCAGGCGCAACACAAAAAACAATGCTTCACCATCCCCAACAAAAAATACCTAATCTCCAACAGCCTACGACAAAACAGATCATCTCGGAATCTAACAAGCAGCCACCCTCTAAAAATTTGGGTAGGGGATACTATTTGCCAATCGCAACTCAATCCCCACTCACAGTAACTAAGTCCAAAGCAACCCTCCCTAAAAAGACTACACGATCACTCCCTCTTTTCTAGAAAACCTCCTAAGGCCCGGTATCGCTGAGCAGCGTATAGCCAAAAGACCCCGATCACTAATTGTTCCGGGGTTATCTGTTTATTCATGCTTTTTTAAAAATTCGGGGGCTTTCAGCTATACGACCTATTTGATGCGTGCTGTTATGTCATGTTACATTATCACAGCAGGCAAAATATAGTCTGATAGCACTTTAGTAACCTGAGGATGTGCATAGGGTTGCCCATAAGCGGTAGCTGTAATTACAATTACCAAAGGAAGATCTCTAAATACAAGGATATAATTGCCGCCATTGCCAGCACAATAAAACGCCTCGTAAGATTTGCTACCCACGATAAAATTTTTATTCCAGAATAAGTAACCATAATATTCATTGTTTCTTCCCAAAATTTGCTTCTGTTTTGTAAAAGTTTTAGCAATCCACTCTTTTGGAATAATTTGTTTATTTCTCCATACTCCATCATTTTTATATAACTGGCCATACTTGGCAAAATCCAGTGCGTTCATTTGAATTCCACCGGCGGTATTAGGCACATGCTGCGGAGTATATTGCCATTTGTAATGAGAAATATGCAGCGGTTTGAATAATTTTTCATCAGCATAAGCTTCAAGCCCACCGGTGACTTTCTTATTTAACATATCACCTAAAATTATTACTCCTGCGGTAAAATAATGCCATTTACCCGCAGGCCGTGTTTCCTTCAGAGATAAATCCAACGCAAATTTCACCCAGTCCGACGTGGGATACATGTTTTCTTCATTCCCCGGAGATTTATAATCCTCGTCATTTCCATTAAATGAGGAACTCATTGTAAGTAAATCCCTGATAGTTATGTTTTCTTTCTGAGGTATATAGTTTTCAAATGATTTCAGGTCATAAAAATCATTCAACGGTTCATCTTCATTTTTGATATGACCGTCATGTATTGCTATCCCCGTTATTGTGGAAAAGAAGAATTTGCCAACCGAACGTGGATCATGTAATGTACTCCGTGTTTCTCCATTGAAATATTCTTCAAGTAGCAATCTCCCATTTTTTACAACAATTACACCACTTATATTTTTGAAAACGCCAGCATCAATCATTCCCTTTAATTTCTTTATTTTATTCTTGTCAAAACCTTCTCTCGAAATAGGAAAGCCATCATAAGGTTTAACGTTATTCAGGCTGATTTTTGAAATATTTATTGCTGGATTTCTTAATACATTTAGTTTTAATTCTCCCGATGCAATTAATTCTCCCGTCTCAACACTATCAGCTTTTATATAAGGGTAGATTTCCATCTTAAGCGTATGTATCCCATCTGTCAATGCACTATCACCGCCGTTAAAAAGAAATCTACCCCAAAAAGACTCACTCCACGACCCATTTCCATTTGTATTGTTTATTAATGGTCGATTCAAATTAGTAGCGGTATCAAGTATTTTAGCAAAAGGTGCTCCAGGTAACAAGTTACTCTTGTATATCTCTTTATTGTCTATAAACAATGTAAATTGGTAATTCCCAATTTTTGTAAGTGAATCTGCAGCTAAATCCGGCGATATCCAATGAAGGTAATTAGTCAAAGAATTATTCATAAAAGCAACAAAAAATAAATCGCTTTTATTAGTAAGCGTATACGAACTTAAAAAGTGATTTTCGCATAGGGAAGCTGTTGGAATAGCTGTATTTGTAAAATAAATTTTTCCAATATTATTTTTTTGCAATGATGATTGGATTCCTTCCGTCTTCTCAATGTCCAATACTTGTGCAAAAGCAGGGAAGCAAGGAATTGAAAAAACGAGTAATAAGATAAGTTTCATTCTTAAAAATTTGACTAGTAAAGAGAAAAATTATCTATGTAATCTCTTGCAAAATAGAATGAAATTAACATGCCCCTGCTTTAACAAAGAATTATTTTCCGGTAAGCCGAAGGAGTTATTCCTATAATTTCCCTGAAACACCTGATGAAATGGCTTTGATCAGAAAAACCGCATTCAAATGTGATATCTGTTAAAGATTTTTTTTTATCGGCCAGCAACGATAATGCCTTTTCAATTCTTAATTTCCTAATGTACTCGCCCAGGCTACTTTGAAAATATTTTGAAAAATCCCTTGAAAGGTGAACCGGGTAAATGTCTGCTATTCCTGACAAGCTTTTGAGAGATAAATTTTCAGCATATTGATCCCGTAAAATTTCTCCTATTGTATGTACCCACTGTGGTTTATTTTTTACTTCCGTTTGCTCCGATTGTTGGAGGCTTGTTAATGTTTGTAATAACAAACTTTGTATCGATAGAACTGTGGTGCCGTCTTTAATTTTAGTTTCTTTAAAAATTTTGCGCAATAATATTTTAATGTGCGGATTTAAAATGTGTATGTTGCCTTGTAATATATTTAAGTCAAGATCAAAAGCATCTAACCATGGTTGTTCAAATTCAATATGAAAGCCCCGGGTAAAACCAGCAGGCTTAATATTATAATGAGCTTCCTGCCAATTGTGAAATAACAGCGTGCCTGCCGAACAATTGTGCACTGCTTTTTTATTGCCTTCAATTACTTTGCCTTGAAGAATAAAAGTAAAATACGCGTTTTCATGATAATGCCAATCTACTTTGTCGTGGGTATATTCAGTGTCAGTCAGAGTTATACCCTCCAAATAAATTGTCTCATTTGTCTGTCCGTAAAATTGTCCTGTAAGTAAATGTTTCATTAATTAGAGAGGTCGTTTAAAATTGCTTCGTTGGAGGCTTGGCGAAGTATGGGAATAGATGCTTGTCAGGCCCGGAACAAATGCAGAGTTGAAAAATCTTTGATGAAGATAACAACAAAATGCTAAATAGATAATGTCCAGCCCCGAACCAAAGCACAACAGAATTACAAATGCTGAAGATAACTTCCATTTGCCCGTATTTTGCGAAGCCTTTTGTTGAACCAGGTACCTACCATGAATTAAAAATGCATGAAATGCCAACATGGGAGAAGGACTATGATTTAATGAATGGGGTGCTAAATATTTGCAACAGCATTAAAAATTATGGGAAGTGTTTTTACAAACATCGTGGAAAATAAGGCACTCCTGATGATCACTTCCTATAATCTTACACTTCCCATAATGTCAGTAACATTCATGTAGTAAAAAAATTGCTTTGACACAGCAAGCTTGAAACAACCATGGGCTATCTGCATTAGCACCTACGAAACAGCCATAACTGCTCACGGGGCACAACAGATAACCCATACCACATTTCAGCCTTACGTACAAAGATTATGCAGATGGGAAAAAGCAAAAGCTCATGACCTTTCCCCATGAAGAACTTTTGAGAAGATTTGAACAACATATACTGCCCTCCCGGTGTGTGAGGATAAGACATAGCATCTACCTGTACCACAACAGCAAAAGCAATCGGATAGCAGCCATTCTCCTGCAGTTAGAATTTCCCAAACCCATGCCCAAAATAATCATACCCTTTAGCTTGCAAATGCTGAAACGAACCGGTATAGAATCGGGTAGCTAAGCACATTGCTGAGCTTGTATGTACCCGAAGAACCGGACATGACACTTTCACGTTATCCGGCTCAAGCCCGTTTCAAGTTACCATTTATATCAGTAACCGGTTTCACAAATGCAGATCTTTTCTTATTCCATTCATCATAACACATGGTGTGAACAACATCAATATTATCCGATTTATATTCACCTCCTTTCGAGGCTTTCGTTTTCAGACTTATACACCAGTTCTGACCGATCTTTAACGCTACCGGGCAACAGGGACATTTCCTTTCCCGGAAGCTATCTATATGTCTTTGTAGGTACCACTTCTTACTATTGTTCTTCCATTTTTCAGATGTGCGCTTTTCAAAGTATTCATCGTACCGGGTATCATAAGGATGTGCGGATTGCTTGATTTTAATATGCCTTCGGATGGGAGTGTAAGCCATCAAAATGAGTGTATACACTTTTGTTGTTCCATCCTTTTGTTGTCCCGTGCAATTGAACCGGTGGTTGACTCCTTTGATACATTTAAAATATATCTGGTGAATCCATCTCTTGTTCTTTTTCGGATTACGGAGTTTGGCCCATTGAAAAATCAATCGCCAGATTTCTGTGTCCGTCTTATTAAAGGCCTCTTTTGATACCACGCTGCGGAGGTAGTTTGCCCATCCCCTGATTTTGGGATTCAGTAGTCTGATGAGCCCGGCCTGGGTGGTGCTTCGTGCCTTTCGGATGTCGTCCTGATGCCTTCGAGAAAGGTATGAATATTCTTTGCCGAAGGTTTAATCAACAGCTTGAGCTTTTTCTGAGAGCGGTACTTGCATACATTTTGTCCGGGAAAATCAAAGACTTCTGTTATATGGGTTACTTTGGTTTTCTCTTGCGATAGTTCCAGTCCCCGTTCTTTCAGAAAGGAATTGATTGCTGGTTTAATCTGATCCTCCAGTAATCCCTTTGAATGCGCCGTTACGATAAAGTCGGCTGCGTACCTGATGAAGTGAATGCCCTTGTGTTTGCTGAAGTTCTCTTTTAACATGAGCGCTATCCCGTCGAGGGTCATGTTGCATGCGACGGGAGAAACGATGCCACCTTGTGGGGTACCTTCAATTGTAGGGAACAACTTGCCGGTTTCGATAAATCCGGCTTTCAACCATTTGTTCAAAACCACTTTGTCTGTGCAAATATTGTAGATCATCCAATCGTGCTGATATGGTCAAAGCATCCCCTTATGTCACCTTCAAGTATCCATTGGGGTGAGGTGCTTTTAGCCAGTACATTAAACGTCTGTTCAATGGCATCTGCACAGCATCTTTGCGGGCGGAAGCCATAGCTGTTTAGATCTGCAGTGACCTCTGATACAGGAACGAGCGCTAATGTGTGAAGCGCCTGATAACATTTGTCGGCGATGGTGGGAATGCTTATAGGCCGAAGTTTTTTCTTATTGCCGGCCTTGGGAATGTAAATACGCCGGAGTGGTGAAGGTTGGTACCCCTTTCGTGTCATGTTCTTTGCTAACGCTAACTTGTGTTCTGGTGTCTTGATAATGATGCCATCCACGCCGGGTGTTTTACTCCCTTTGTTCTGCATAACATTCCTTACAGCTAATAATTTAGCGGAGAAAGAATGTGTAAGGATCCATTGAAGGGTTTTCACCTTCCTGAACTTCCTTGACTGTGTTGCCTGCGCAATTCTTAACTGAAGCTTCTTTACGATCGAGCGGTGGTAATCCCATTTAATGGATTTCCAGTCTCCGCCAGACCTGAAGGCCGCATTTACAGACTTTTTATTTTCGGATGTTACCCGGTTTTTATGAGTTGCAATCATTTGCCTG
>JBDSBP010000356.1:0-27685 GCA_039921525.1 Chitinophagaceae bacterium
TAAGCATACTAGTGTTATGTCAACTCTAAAATGACGCTTTGGCTATCAGCCTTCAGCTATCAGGAGGAAACTAATTCTAGCATTGTTTTCCTGATAGCTGATAGCTGATAGCCAAAATAACCGACAGTTTATGTTTGACATGACACTAGGGACCTTCAATCGATGTTGTTTTAATAAAAAATTTCTTATAATACCTTTTTATATAACGTACTTTTCGTGCAATTTTAGTGTAATAGGATGAAATTAAAAAATCCATGCTATTATCCAAGGGTGTTTAAACCCTTCCAAACTTACATATTCCCCACTTTATACCGTTCCCCAAATGGTCTTTCTGGTATGCTCTGACAAGGCAAACATCGGTTTATTAAACGATTAAGCCGATATATTATAAAAAATAACATCAGGTATTTACTTGCATTTAACCTATAACTCGTAATTTTTACTTCTACTTCGTAATTTACGAATGATGTAATTTGCGTAATAACAAACAGGTAATATTCAAAAGTCCGAAAAACCCATATATAATGTTAAACAGGTAACTTGAACCGGCAAAAATGCAATGGGGAAGGTGAATAGGAGCCTGTTATTATCCAGAATTACTGATTTAAACCTTCCTGATTAAAATGACTGAATATAAAATCTTTCCCATTGGTGATTCGGCAAGTACGATAGACTTTGGCAATTATATTCTTGAATCCTTGAATAAAAAGGTGATGGCTATGCAACGCTGGTTGCAACAAAACCCATTCCAGGGATTGGAGGATATCGTTATTGCATATAGTTCGCTTTCCGTAATTTATGACGCCACAACTATAAAAACTTTTTATAAGCCGGAAAGTACGGTTTTTGATTTTGTCAAACAGAAATTAACCGAGGCTTACGAAAAATCCAGTATCGTTGAACGGGATACTATTATAAAACGGATTCCTGTTTGCTACGATTCTTCCGTTGCATTGGATATCAATTTCGTTTCCCAGGAAAAGCAGCTACCGGTAGAAGAGGTTATTAAACTGCACACTTCTGTAATTTACCGGGTTTATATGATCGGGTTTCAGCCCGGCTTTCCATATATGGCATCCATCGATGAGCGTATCACAATACCAAGAAAGGAAAAAATGAGGGCATTTGTTCCATCCGGCAGCGTTGGGCTCGCTGGAAGTCAAACTGGTATATACCCGGTGGACTCCCCTGGTGGCTGGCAGATAATCGGGCGAACACCCATTAAGTTATTTAATAAATACAAAGCAAATGCGCTAATCATAAAACCTGGCGACAAGGTGCAATTCTATGAGATAAACCTGAAAGAATTTGCGCGGCAGTCGAAGCCGTAGTGTTTAGTAGGTGCCAGATAGCGAATTCACTGGCTATCAGCTATCCGCTATCAGCTATCGGCTCCCGCTAACCTTAAGACCTGGTGCAAACAACCATTTCATTAATTGAATTTATCAAAAAGAGTTTAGTTTTTATAAGCGAATTAAATGACATTTAATCTTGATCATAAGGCATTCTTAGCTGATAGCTGATAGCCGATAGCCAATGCGTCATGTAATGCTAAACATAACACCAGTTTAAAATTCTAATGTATTAATGTCTATTGTAATTATAAAACCGGGAATACTTGACAGCATCCAGGATCTTGGCCGAACGGGCCAGGCAAGCTATGGTATTAATGTTGGCGGGGCAATGGATCGCTTCGCTGTATTGGTGGGTAATATTTTAGTGGGAAATGATGTGATTGAAGCGGTAATGGAAATTCATTATCCCGGTCCCCAGATATTATTTGAACAGGATGCGTTAATAAGTATTACCGGCGCCGATTTTACTGCTGGCTTAAATGATGAATCGCTTCCTTCCTGGCAACCTATCCTTATTAGAAAGAATACCGTGTTACAGTTTCCTATAAATAAAAAAGGCGCCCGCGCCTATCTTGCTGTACAGGGCGGTTTCCTGATTGACAAGTGGTTAAATAGTTATAGCACTAACCTAAAGGCCGGAATTGGTGGCTGGAAGGGAAGGAGATTGGAAAAAGGCGACGAATTGTTTTTCAGGCAACGGGATAAATGTGTTTCGTCTTTATTTAAATCAGAAAATAATTTCCAGATATTGCGCTGGCGGCCTGATGTGAGTAAGGTTTACCGGGACCCCCATGAAATTTCTGTTATTAAAGGATATGAATGGGATGAATTGACTGACTCTTCCAAAGAATCTCTCAAGCAGAGCAATTTTATCATCCATCCTTCTTCAGACAGGATGGGATATCAATTGGAAGGTCATCCGCTACACTTACAGGAAAAAAAGGAGATGGTCTCCTGCGCAGTCAGTTTTGGAACCATACAGTTATTACCCAATGGCAGGCCGGTTGTATTAATGGCGGACCATCAGACAACCGGCGGTTATCCCCGGATCGGACATGTGATATCCTCTCACCTGCCAAAGCTGGCGCAACTTGGTCCCAGTGACACCGTACAATTTAATTATGTTGATATTAATGAAGCGGAGAAACAATTGTTTTCCCAACAAATAGAAATCCAGATTTGGCAGAGAGCCTGTATGGAAAATTTAAACAGATTATATGCCGAATGTAGATCTTAACTGCGATATGGGGGAAAGCAGCCACCTGTATCCCTATAATATTGATAAAGATCTTGCCCTGTTAAAATATATAAGTTCCGTAAACCTGGCCTGCGGCTTTCATGCCGGTGATGCACATACGATGCACCAGTTGGTAGAAGCCGCAGTGGAAATGAAAATAGCTATTGGGGCACATCCTGGCTTTAAAGACAAGGCAAATTTCGGCCGTGAAAACCGGCAGCTTTCTCCCGAAAAAATTTATGATATTGTTTTGTACCAGTTGGGAGCTTTGCAGGCCTTCCTTAAAGCACACCGCGCAAAAATGCACCACGTTAAACCTCATGGCGCTTTATACAATATGGCAGCTAAGGAAAAACCTATTGCCGATGCCATCTGTAATGCCATGCTTGATTTTGATGAGAGCCTTATGCTGTATGGCTTATCCGGAAGTGAAATGATACGCTCGGCGGAGCAACTTGGTTTACAAACCGCCAGCGAAGTTTTTGCTGATAGAACCTACCAGGCTGATGGTTCATTGACGCCACGTTCCGCTGCCAATGCCCTTATAGAGGATGGACATGAAGCGCTTCGCCAGGTTTTACAAATGGTACAACAGGGTACCGTGATAGCTACTGACGGAACCAATATTCCTGTAAAATGTAAAACCATTTGTATTCACGGGGATGCTGACAATGCATTATCGTTCGCGGAAACCATTTATGAACTATTGAGACAACACCATGTCAACATCCAGCAGCCATAACAAATCACTACCTGTGGCAGGCACGCGGGGACCCTTATTAGGCGCTGCTTTTCTAATGGCAACCTCGGCTATCGGACCTGGATTTATAACGCAAACCACCGTCTTTACCAACCAGCTTCTTGGTAGTTTTGGCTTCGTGATCCTGGTTTCCATCCTGGTAGATATCGCCTCTCAATTAAATATCTGGAGGATCATTACCGTTTCAGGGTTAAGGGCTCAGGACCTGTCGAATAAATTATTGCCTGGTTTAGGATTAGTTTTAACCCTGCTGGTAGTAACGGGCGGAATAGCGTTTAATATTGGTAATGTCGGCGGTGCAGGCTTGGGAATTAACGTGTTATCCGGCATGGATACACTCCAGGGCGCCATCATCAGCGCATTAATTGCCATCGTTATTTTCTGGTTCCGGGAAGCAGGCAAAGCCATGGATGTTTTTTCGAAAATACTGGGCTTTGTTATGATCTTACTAACCCTATATGTGGCCATCAGTTCACATCCGCCTGTATTGAATGCCATACAACATTCATTTATGCCCGAAGTTATTGACACCACCGCCATACTAACAGTTGTAGGTGGAACGGTAGGAGGTTATATCAGTTTTGCAGGCGCGCATCGCCTGCTGGATGCCAACATAAAAGGCCAGGCTTATCTGCCACAGGTTTCGAAAAGCAGTGTAAATGCCATACTGCTTGCCTCCACCATGCGGGTGTTATTATTCCTGGCAACATTGGGAGTGGTGATTGGCGGTGTAACCTTAAACAGTGAAAACCCTGCTGCTTCTGTATTTCAAATAGCAACTGGTGAAATTGGTTACCGTATTTTTGGTGTTGTATTATGGAGTGCGGCTATTACTTCGGTTGTTGGCTCTGCTTACACATCAGTTTCATTTCTTCGTAGCCTGCATCCCTGGTTGGATAACAACCACAGGCTGGTAACCATCCTGTTGATAGTTGTATCAACACTTATATTTGCCATAATTGGCCGTCCCGTGAAAGTATTGATACTGGTGGGGGCACTAAACGGGTTGATACTGCCTGTATCCCTGGTTATTGTTTTAGTGGCAGCCTTAAAAAGCAGGCTGGTAGGCAATTACAAACACCCTCTCTGGATGAGCATCGCCGGGTGGATAGCAGTGGTGCTGATGAGTTTCATAGGGTGTAAGTCGATTGTTGGGGATTTGGGGAAGTTGTGGTGAGATGGCTGTCAGCTGTCAGCTATCAGCTTTAGGATATCAGGTTATATCCGCATCCCGCTTGTTGGTTCAATTTATTTTGAATTTACCTTGATAAATGGCTATTAAGTTTTCGTTGGTTTAAGTTTGATAAAACCATTTCTTCAAAAAAAAAAGTGACTTTAGATATAGTAGTGCGAAGCTGATAGCTGATAGCCGATAGCTGATAGCTGACAGCTACTTTACCATTTCATTTGCAATTATCCCCCCGGAAATTCCGTTATTTGCACTTCCACTTCAACTTCATAATCCTGGTTCAACTTTACTTACTGTAATATTTATTGTCATGTCTATAACCCCCGAAGGGAAAAATGGCCACTATTCCTATGACTCGTTTGATGGAAAGAAGGAGAAGGATAAAAATAAGCCCCCGTTTCCCAATTTTCTTTGGTGGTGCGCAGGTGCCTACCAAAAATTATTACGTGAATATCCATCAGAATACACCAAGTATTCAGGTATCGGTGGGGTAATTCTGGCGACATTTGTTCTCGCAGGCTTATCTGCCGGCTATGCTATATACAGCGTTTTTGGAGATATGTATTGGACCATTCTTTTCGCATGCGTGTGGGGACTAATCATTTTCAACTTCGACCGTTTCCTGGTTTCCACTATGCGCAAGTACAGTGTTTCTTTTGGAAAACAATTACAGCAGGCATCGCCCCGATTTGTGCTCGCTTTACTAATCGGACTAACTATTGCAAGGCCGCTCGAATTAAAAATATTTGAAAAGGAGATTGAGGTAAAAGTGGAAGAGAACCGTCATAAAAAAATATTGCTAAATGACGGCCTGCTGCAGCAGGAAAATAACCAGGTGTTGCAAACCGCTTTAGCCGAAAGACAACTCGCAAGTACCCGGAAAACATCGCTGGAAGATAGTTTGCACCGCCTTCAGCAGGATTATGTAAAAGAAGCTGATGGAACGGGAGGGTCAGGTAAACGAGGAATTGAACAACTCACCAAACTTAAAATGGATGCATACAATACTGCGTTGCAACAATACACACCTGAATTAACGCAGTTGGGTGAAAAGATATCTACACAGGATAGCATTCTTAAAAATTTACAGGCTTTAACGGAAGGTAAACGAAAAAACTATGAAGCAGGTTTGCAAACAAAAGTGGGATTCCTGGAAAGAAATAAAGCGTTGTCGGATTTGTCAAATGAAGAGTCCAGTGTTTTCTGGGCAAACTTTTTTGTTTCACTATTGATAATATTAATCGAGATAGGCCCGATCTTATCCAAGCTCATCGTTAATGTAGGACCATATGATATTGCACTGGCAAAAATGGAATTATTGCAAATGGCTTCCTCGGAAAATGAAATCATGAAAGACAAAGAAATGGTGGGTGATAAATACAAAAATATCTACCAGCAAAAGAAAGAAGTGTCAGATGAACTGGTGCAGAAAATTACCACCCTGCAAAGAGAGCACATAGATAAGGAGCTGGGTTTGTGGGCAAAAGGAGAATGGGATAAATCATCTTCTGTTAGACCACTGGATAATGTGATCAAGACTATAAAAGATACCTACGATTATAAAGAAGAGAATATCTTATAACAGGAAAGTTATTAACAATAACATTATGTAGACGGCAATGGTTAACAGGTAGCTTTTGTTACTGACCGCAAATTTTAAACGGGTATTCTTATTAAAAAGAAAAACCAGCGCCATCAACAATAGCAGAAAAAAACTAATAACCATTGCCGCATACGCATCGAAGCGTGGGGATTGGGATACGTTTATCACACCTTTAAATACTACTACCACAAAGTTTAGCAATGTAGCAGCACATATGATCCAACCAATATTTTTTTTCCGAAAGAAAAAGATTGCCCCGCTGCAATAAATTAAACTCAGCAATAAAAACGTGCCTTCTGTTATTCCAAAGAGTTTGTTTACGGGAATGCTTTGGGTTTGAAATAATGCAGAGACCAGGGAAAGCACATAGAACAGTCCTATAAAAAGCACCATGCTTACTGAAAAGGTTTCTTTCCTGTTTAATCGTATGCTGCCGCCTGTCATACCAATAACTTTTGAATTTCTTCTGAAAGTTGATCAGCCCACCTGCTGTATTCTTTTTTTGATGGATGTAAAAGATCGGGCGCCAGAAAATTGAGATCGATAGTAACGTCCTTATGCTGTTCGGCAATAGATAGATAGCGAACCTTGTACTGCCGGCTTATTTTTTCATTCACCGTATTAAATGCATAGATGTCGTTGGCAATCTGAACCCGGTTCCTGTCTGCCGCAAAGGGGGTATTACTCCAGTTCGGAATGGACAGTACGAAAACATGAGATGGATTATTAGCCGCAAAAACGATGGACTGTTTTAATAGTACCTCAAAATTAGCGGCGTATTCATTAATGTTTTTATTGGTATATTGGTCGTTAACGCCAATCATTAGCGACACATAGTGATAAGAGGTTTGAAACATGGTATTGCGAATTCCTTTTTTGAGATCGTCAGTTGTCCATCCTGTTTTTGCGATAATTTCAGGTGCATTAAAATTATGCCCGGCCTTCCGCAGCAACTGGATTGTCTGGTAAGGAAAACTTTCGAATAGCGCCACCCCCTCACCTATTGTATAGGAGTCGCCCAATGCCAGTAGTGTATAGGTTCCAGAGACCATGGATCGGTTGTTTATAAAAATGACAAGAATGGCAATGAATACAAATAAACTGAATAAAATTAGTTTGTCAACCAAGGCGAAATAATGGTTAATTGTTAATGGTAAATTGTTAATGGTTAATGGTTAATTGTTAGTGTTTAATTGTTAATGGTTAATTGTTAATGGTTAATGGTTAATTATTAGTTGTAAGTGCAATAAGAAATTGATGTAACCATTTGGAAATTTGACCTTCAAACAATTAACAATTAACCATTAACCCACCCCTCTCTTTCATCGGGTGAAAACTTCCAGGGTGCAAAGTTATTTTCCACGTTACTGAACATGGTATTCCATTCCGGTGGTGCATTGCTTTCTTCCATCACTAATGAACGGCGAAGCTCGAGTATGATTTCGAGGGGGCTGATGCTAACCGGGCAAGCCTGCACGCAGGCATTGCAGGTAGTACATGCCCGCAGTTCTTCCACACTGATATAATCATGCAACAAGGTCTTTCCATCATCTGTAAAAGATCCATTGGTTGAGATGTTTTTTCCTACTGCCTCCGTACGATCCCTCGTATCCATCATGATTTTTCGCGGAGAAAGTTTCTTGCCCGTAAGGGTTGCCGGGCAGGCAGCACTGCATCGCCCGCATTCTGTGCAGGAGTAAGCGTCTAATAAATTTCGCCAGCTGAGGTCCATCACATCTTTCGCCCCAAATTTACCCGGACTGGAAGCCTCTGTGGGAGCCAGTTCAGGCTGCATGGCATATAACACTTCCTGTTGGATCTCGGGCATGTTCTTCATTTTCCCTTTTGACGGTAAGCGGGTATAATAAGCATTTGGAAATGCCAGTAATATATGCAGGTGTTTGGAATAGGGCAGGTAATTCAGGAAGGCAAAAATTCCAACTATGTGAAGCCACCAGCAGGTACGTTCTATTCCTGCCAGTGTGCCATCACTTATGCCACTGAATACAGGTTGAAGGAATGAGGACAATAAGAAATTTCCTGTTGGATGGATAGCATAATGACCATAGTTTCTTTGTTGCAATAAAGTATCTGTTGCATTCATGGTTAGAAATAGGGTCATTAATAGGATCTCCGTAATCAGGATATAATTGGCATCGCTGCGTGGCCAGCCATCAAGGTCGTGGCTCATGAAACGTTGTATCTTTAATATATTTCGCCTGCAGAGGAAAGCGATACAGACTATGAGAACCCCCAGGGCCAGTACTTCGAAACTGTTGATCAGGATAGGGTACAGGCTTCCCATCATTGGTGAAAACATTCGGTGCGTTCCAAATAGTCCGTCCAGCGCTATTTCCATCACTTCAAGATTTATAATAATGAAGCCTGCATAAATAATAAAATGCATCAGTGCCACCAGGGGTTTTGCGAACATTTTTTTTTGTCCGAAAGCAAGGAGTAGAACATTTTTCCAACGCAATGCAGGTTCATTACTATAATCTTCCTCCTTACCCATTAGGATATTAGACCTGATCCGTTTTGCTTTTTTCAGGAACAGCCAAATGGCCAAACCTGTAATGATAACAAATAAAATCTGCCAGAATACCTGCATATGATCGAATTATGTGAGCTAAATTAAGTGTTTTCAAATTCAATCATTGTTTTGTTGTAATTTTTCAGCTGTAAAATCAAGCTATGACCGAAACACGGAAGTATATTTTAAGCGCTGCTATCGCTTTAAAAAAACTACAGCGGATGGCCTATGAAATTGTTGAGCAGAATATGGATGAAACAGGTGGATTGATACTGGCAGGCGTGCAGGAAAACGGGGTAGTGCTTGCAAATATTATTGCCGGATTTTTAAAAGATATTTTTAATGGTCCTATTAAAGTAATTGAGATCACCTTAAACAAAAGACATCCGGGTGAAATAGGTTTGAGTGAAGAAATAAATTTTGATGATGCTGTTATTATCCTGATAGATGATGTAACCAATTCGGGTAAAACGTTACTATACGCGCTGAAACCCTTCATCGCTTTTCATCCCAGGAAAATCCAGACATTAACATTGGTGGAAAGAAGCCACAAGATGTTTCCGGTTACGTCTGATTATGTAGGTATTTCGCTGGCAAGTACATTACAGGAGCATATTTTTGTGGAGGTGGAGGGGGAGGAGGTTAAGGGGGCTTATTTGGTGTGAGGTAATTAGGTATCAGCCGTCAGCTATAAGCTATCAGCTATTGCCCTTCCCTACTATCTACAATTAAAGTGTTAACACTTCGTGTCTGCCAATTCTTGTAACAAGCCGAAGGCGTAAAGCTGATAGCTGATAGCCGATAGCTGATAGCTGATAGCCTTTTCTTCCCTAAAACTTCACATAATGAAACCTCACCTTCCCCACCGAGTTAACCTCCAACGCCGGCGCCGGAAACTTCACCATATTCAACACATAAAAAACAGTTTTCAATAAACCGCTTTTTGTTTTTATTTCAGTGAGGTCGACATCGGGCGAAAGATAAAATCGACGCATCCTTCGAATATCGGTGCGGTCAAAGGAATTGCCGGTTTTATCCGTCCAGGTATTTTGCGTTCCTCCGTACATGCCATCCGAGCCATAACCAATGGAAATATTTAACCATCGTGGCAGGGAGGAAGCCGGGAAAAACTTCGCCAGGTTGACACTGGCCCAATATGTTTGCGAATTATAATCTTTTAAAATGCGTTCATGGCCGCTTTTCCCAAAAAGCTGGTTTCTCCGGGTATGAAGGTCACCAGGATAATCATAGGGCCAGTAACTTAATTTAAACTGTACGCGTTGTTCTTTCCATGCAAGTTCCTGCGAAACAAAGGCCGCCGCTCCGGCAACATTGGCGGCCATATCGCCCCAGCTAAATCCCCAGGCCTGCGAAAACCCGTCCTGTATTTCGATAATACTTTGGTAGGCTATCCCGCTAATACCTCCCAGGATCACCGATTTCTTTTCAGGCAACCCTGTCCATTTCCACATTTCGGAGGATAGGCGGGTTACATGGTAATTGGTCCACAAATGCCCGGCCTTGTCTATCTGGTTCCATTCGGCGTTATCATTAAAAAAATGAAAAGAAGACTTTGGGTAATCAGCATACCAGCTTTTGTTAAGTGCTATAAATGAGATGGTCCAGATACTAACATTAGTAGCTGTAATAATGAAAACCCTTTTTTTATCAGGAGTAACTTTAAGGCCACTTCCGGGAACGAGCGATGTTTTCGAAATGGAAAGAGCTGCAGTATCGGCATCTAAATGTGTTATTTCCTGCGCATTTGAAAACAAACCAAAGAAAAGAAGGGGATATGTAAGAAAGGATTTTTTAACAGAAAGACACACAGAGATTGATTTGCTTTCAACAAAAATACGTTTCTCTGCTCTTAAGATGTGGGGAAATGATAAAATTATATATCTTCAAACCCTAAATCTAATTTTTATGGACCCAATTATTCAGGATAAAATCAATGCCTGGTTGACCGACGGATACGATCAGGTTACCCGGGATGAAATTACCAGGTTACAAAAGGATAACCCCGATGAGCTGACGGAAAGTTTTTACAAAAACCTGGAATTCGGAACAGGAGGTTTGCGCGGTATTATGGGCGTGGGCACCAACCGCATCAACAAATATACCATCGGTATGGCTACCCAGGGCTTTGCCAATTACCTGAAACAAGAAATAGAAGGGGAAATAAAAGTGGCCATTGCGCATGATAGCAGAAATAACAGCCGCTTCTTCGCGGAAACAACGGCCAACGTTTTTGCGGCAAATGGATGCAAAGTATATTTGTTCGAATCATTACGTCCGACCCCCGAATTATCTTTTGCCATCCGTCAGTTGGGATGTCATGGCGGGGTGGTTTGCACAGCTTCTCACAACCCTAAAGAATATAACGGCTACAAAGCTTACTGGAACGATGGCGGGCAACTGGTGCCACCGCACGATAAAAATGTGATTAAAGAAGTGGAAAAAATCGCTTCGGTGGGCGATGTTAAATGGAACGGGGAAGAAGATAATATTATTTTGATTGGAAAAGAAATGGATGAGCATTACTATGAAATGGTAAAGGGATTAAGCGTGTATGCCGAAGTGATAGCCCGCCAGCATGATCTTAAAATTGTATATACGCCCATCCACGGAACAGGCATCAAATTGGTGCCGGAAGTATTGAAACGTTTTGGATTTACCCAGGTGACTATCGTGGAAGAGCAGGCAGTACCGGATGGAAATTTCCCTACAGTTGTTTACCCTAACCCGGAAGAAAGTGAAGCAATGAACATGGGGTTGCAAAAAGCCAAAGCAATAGATGCTGATATTTTACTGGGAACCGACCCTGATGCGGATCGTGTAGGTATTGGCGTTAAAGATCGGCACGGGAACTGGGTGTTGCTTAACGGTAACCAGACGGCCGTACTTGCTTTCAATTATATGATCGAAGCACGTAAGGAAAAGAATCTCGCCCAGCCCAATGATATGGTGGTTAAAACCATTGTAACTACGGATATGATTGACCAGATTGCCAGCGAGAATGATATTGTTTGCTACAATGTGTTAACGGGTTTTAAATGGATTGCCGAGCTGATCAAGGAAAAGGAACAGACGGAGAACTACGTGATCGGCGGCGAAGAAAGTTATGGTATGATGATAGGTGACAAGGTTCGTGATAAGGATGCGGTAAGCGCCGTGGCTATATTATCTGAAATGGCCGCCTACGAAAAAGATAAAGGCAAAAGCCTTTTTGATAAACTTATTGAGCTATACGTGAAGTATGGTTTTTACAAAGAGAGTTTAATATCTATCACTAAAAAAGGCATGAACGGGCAGAAAGAGATTGCCGATATGATGGAAGGATACCGGAATAATCCTCCTTCAACCCTTAATGGCGTTGCCGTGGTTGACCTGTTGGACTATGAATTGAAAACGGCCAGGAACATTCAAACCGGACACTCCAGTGAAATAAAATTGCCTAAATCCAATGTGTTACAGTTCATCCTGGCCGACGGGACCAAAATTTCCGCCCGTCCTTCCGGTACAGAGCCCAAGATTAAATTTTATTTTAGCGTGAACGCGAAACTTGATTCAGCTGCGGATTTTGAGAAAGTAAGTGCGGAATTGGATGAAAAGATTAAGGGAGTGATAAAGGATCTGAATGGTTGATCTAAAAAAAATGAATTTTATAATTTTCTGTTAGCTTTGATTTTTGCAGGCAAAGCTGTTCGGACCTGGCAAGTAAAATATGCAGGCAAAAAAATAAGATTAACACATGATTCAGAACAGGTATCATGTTGAATTCGATACTGATCTGGAGTCGTTCGAATTTATTAGCAAAGGTCCTATGGGGCCTATCTCAAAAGTTGTCCGTTACTCTGAAACCAATCTTAAAGGAGTGTTTAACCTTGGTTTTGGCGACAAAAATAAGGAAACAGGAAAGGTTGATGATCTGAGAATAACTAACAATGGCGACAGCCAAAAAGTTTTGGCGACAGTCGCAGCTACTTTATACACTTTTACCAATAATTATGCTGATGCAATCATCGTTGCAACCGGCAGCACACAGGCAAGGACGCGCCTTTGCCGTATGGGTATCACAACCAATCTCGAAGCCATTGAAAAAGATTTTATTTTCTACGGTTTAACTAATACAGAATGGGAGCCATTTCGGAAAGGCATAAAGTACGAGGCTTTTTGCGTACGTAAAAAAGCATAATTTTGATGGTATGAAACCTAAAAAAACAACGAAGAAAGTTTTGAAGGGATTTACTAAAAATGCGTCTTTGGACAAATATGCCGATCAACCTTTATTTAAAGATAAGGTTATTAAGGTAAATCAAATTCTTAAGACGGTAGGGCTGCCAAAGACATGAATAATGTAGGCGCTGATAATTCAGCCTGGTCGTAATATCAATCAAAGGGTTGATTGATAAAAATTTAACATCAAAAGAACCGTTTTAGTAACTACTATGTATATCCTCCAGGGCAATGCCTATCCTATGATATTTTAATTATAAATCCAATAAAAGTGTCACAGAGCAATCTTTTTCAAATAGAATCAGAAATTCCCTGGCAGGACCTGGGCGCGGGAGTTCAAAGACAGCTTTTTGGGTACGATGACAAAATAATGCTGGTAAAAGTTAAGTTTGAAACCGGCTCCATTGGGCAGTTGCATAAACACACGCATTCCCAGGCTTCTTTCGTAGAAAGCGGTGTTTTTGAATTGACTATTGGAGAAGAGAAAAAGACCCTGAAAGCGGGTGATGGTTACTATGCGCCGCCACACGTGGTACATGGTGCCCTTTGCCTGGAGGCAGGGGTATTGATTGATACGTTTAGTCCAAAACGTGACGACTTCATGACGCTGACTTTCGAAGTCTCACAGACTTCGAAAGTCTAAAATTTGTACGGCCACTTTCCTTTTTTTGGGAATTTAACCAGTTCTGCAAGTCCAAGTCACAGACAGCCCTCATTCAAGACTTTCGAAGTCTGAAAGACTTCGGAAGTCAGCATCTCCAGTTTGGATTAACTTTAAACTAACTATATTGTGTTTCATCTCAAAGTCTCTAACAATAAAAACGATTAACTTGAAACCATCTTGCCTAAAGAATAACCGGTTATTCATAGTAGTAGGGCTGTTGTTGTTTTTTGCCTGTACCAATACCATTAAAAAGGCCCCATCGGTAGATAGAAGTAAACTTACTGATGAACAAAAACGCCTGCCGGAAAACGCTTTAAGTGCGTTTAAGGTAGCCGACGGTCTTGAAGTGGAATTGTTTGCCAGTGAACCAAGAATGACCAATCCCACAAATATGGATATCGATCATCGCGGACGGGTATGGTTAACCGAAGGATACAACTACCGCTTTAATATAAATACCACTCACCCACACAAAGATGAAGGAGACCGTATCCTGATACTCGAAGATACTAACGGCGATGGTAAGTCGGATACCAGTAAAGTGTTTTACCAGGATTCATCTATCAATGCTGCTTTGGGAATTGCAGTTTTAGGAAATAAAGTAATTGTTTCCTGCAGCCCTAATGTGTTTGTGCTTACAGATACCGATGGAGATGATAAGGCTGATAAAAAGGAAACTCTGTTCACAGGCATAGGTGGTGTTCAGCATGATCATGCCATTCACGCCTTTACGTTTGGGCCGGATGGTAAACTATATTTCAACTTCGGTAATGCGGGCGATAGCGTTTTAGACAAAAACGGAAAAGTTGTAAAAGATCCTGAAGGTATTAATGTGCAGGCAATAGGAAAACCCTACCGCCAGGGGATGATCTTTCGTTGCGATATGGATGGCAGCAACTTTGAAGTGCTGGCTAATAATTTCCGGAATAATTATGAAGTTGCGGTAGATGCATTTGGAAACATGTGGCAATCTGATAATGACGACGATGGAAACAGGGGAGTGCGTATTAACTATATTCTTGAATATGGTAACTATGGTTATACGGATGAAATGACAGGTGCGGGCTGGCAGAGCAGGCGTATGAATATGGAAGATTCTATTCCGTTACAGCACTGGCATTTGAATGATCCCGGTGTAGTTCCGAATTTATTGCAAACCGGATCCGGCTCACCAACGGGAATGCTGATTTACGAAGGCAAACTGCTTCCTGAAAAGTTCCAGGGACAAATGATCCACGCAGAGCCAGGGCACAATGTAGTCCGTTCCTATCCCGTTAAAAAAGATGGGGCCGGTTATAAAGCTGAAATCGTTAATATACTGGAATCAACAGACGATAACTGGTTTCGGCCCTCTGACGTTTGCATAGCACCTGATGGTTCTTTATTCGTGGCAGACTGGTACGATCCTGGCGTGGGTGGGCACCAGGTAGGTGACCTGGACCGCGGGCGTGTGTACCGCGTAGCGCCGGATGTTTCCAGTTATAAAATTCCTGCATACTCCATCGATGATACTAAAAGTGCTTTGCAGGCATTGGAAAGTCCTAACCTGGCAACGCGTTATATGGCCTGGGAAAAATTACATTCAATGGGAACTGGTGCGGAAAAAGACCTGGTTGATTTATTTGAGCATTCGGATAATCCCCGTTTTCGTGCAAGGGCATTTTGGTTATTAACCAAAATACCGGGTAAAAGCGATGAGTATATTAAAATGGCCCTGGCAGATAAAAATGAAGACATCCGTACCGCAGCGTTTAAGGCTGCCCGTGAGAATAAAGCTGACCTGATACCACTGGTAAAACAGGTGGTTAATGACCAGTCCGCACAGATCAGGAGAGAAGCGCTTATTGCTTTGCGTCATAATACATCTCCCGAAGCCCCAGCTTTATGGGCCGATCTTGCCGGTAAATATGATGGAAAGGACCGCTGGTACCTGGAAGCGCTGGGTGTCAGCGCCGATAAACAATGGGATAGTTACTTTGGCGACTGGGTTAAAAAAACCGGTGTTGAATGGAACAGCGCCGCCGGAAGGGATATCGTATGGCGATCGCGTTCAGCAGCGGCATTGCCAATGCTGGCTAAAATTATTGAAGACCCTGCAAATGACCCTGCAAAAAATCTCCGGTATTTCCGTGCCTTCGATTTTCAAACAGATAGTGCCAAACAAGGGGTACTACTATCTCTTCTAAATGGAAATCATCCGCAACAAAAGATGATTACCGTGTACGCGCTTACCCAATTAGACACAACTCATCTGGTAATGACACCTTCCTTACAAGCCAGTATTAAAAGCAGCCTGGAAGCAGTAAAGGGAACACCTGCATTCGTGGATCTCGTTGCCAAATACAAAATAAAAGATCAAAACGAGGAATTGTTGAATATCGCGACTACCAGTAAGGAAAGAGGCCTAAAGTCACTGGCAGTGAGAATACTGATGTTAAATAATGGTGCTAAAAATATCGCTGCTGCTATTCACAAAGATACAGCTACAGCAATGTCGCTGGTAATGGCCCTCGGGGGAGATGAAAATGATAAAACCAAGGACCTGTTGCAATCTGTATTGCTTGATAAAAATCTTGACCTGAATATAAGAAAGAGAGCTATTCAGGGATTCTACAGGGGATATAAAGGCCAGGAAAGACTAATGGACCTGGTGCTTTCAAAAAAGTTGCCTGCCGACCTGGATACATCAGCAGAAAAACTGTTGTTAAGATCTTACAGGCAGGAGATCAAGCAAAAAGCAATGGCCTACTATAATAAGGGTGGCACCAGCCAGCAGAACCTTCAAGCCGTGGGCGAGCTGGTTAAAGTAAAAGGAAACGGCCAGGAGGGCAAAGCCTTGTTTAGCGGAACCTGTTCCGTATGTCACCAGGTTAATAACAATGGAACTAATTTTGGCCCGGACCTGTCAGAGATCGGCGCCAAACTTTCTAAAGAAGCATTATATGATGCCGTGTTACACCCGGATGCCGGAATAAGTTTTGGGTTTGAAGGTTTTCTCATTAAGTTGAAAGATGGCAACCAGTTGCTGGGTTATGTTACCAGTGATACCAGGGATGAGCTCGCTGTAAAAACAATGGGCGGATCGGTAACCAAGGTTAAGAAAAGTAATATCGTTTCTAAAAAAGCGTATGAGCATTCGTTAATGCCGGCGGGTTTGGTTAGTAGCATGAAACAGCAGCAGGTAGTGGATTTGATAGAGTATTTATCCGGGTTGAAGAAAAAGGGGTAGGTCTTATCATTAAAACAGGTCTTTTAAGCAATCTCCCCCAATTGTTTTGTCATTTCAGCCAAAGCGCTACAACGTCTTCGAATGAATGCATGATACGGCGCTTTGAGCTGAAATCTCTGAAAATTAAACGGTCGCCACTTTGGGAGATGTGAGCGGAAGCGCATAAGATTATCCTTTTTCGGGCATCCTCCTGCCCTTCGCTGAAAGGACAAACAAAAAGTACACTCCCCGCCAATCCAAGCGGCAACGTTATCGGGAACGATTGCGTAAATAAATCATTTGTTTGCAACCGGAATACTCAATATGCTTTATAACTTGTTCACCATAAAAAAGATAGATGGTTTAATCAGGATATGTTAACCGCAAATACTAACGGTTATACTTAAGCTATCAGGAAACTCCAGGGGAAGGAGTAGTATACATTAGCCTTATGGAAGATGACCTGGTTGAATTGATTGAACGGATCAAACGAAACACCGCTTAAGAAGCTGGTGCTTGGCGGCATAACAACCATTTCTACTGATTTCAGTTTGATGGGTTCCCTGGCGGCTAAAATGATACCGGAGAAAAGGAGGGATAAAGTAGAATTGCCTTTTTATATGAATTTGCGGCCTTCGTTGTAGGTAGTATCCGGTGATCGTGTCTGAAGGGTTACCTAAGTTTTAATATCTTTGAAAAAGAATAAACACCATTTGTATGAGGCCTGTCTTTTTTAAATTAGCGATTGTCTTTTCATTTCAACTTGCATGCCAGTTGGTAAATGCCCAGGTAGTTTCTTCAAAAGCCAATGATACTAATACACCACTGCATGAATTGAAACCTGATTACCCTGTGCCATATGGCGCGCCCTCCATTGAGGCGGTAAAAACGGTGCTGGACAGGATTTATAATTACCTGGACCTGGCCACTCCTGTTGAAATTGTAGACCGAAAATCAGGGGAAGCTATTACAGACTTCAATAAAGTAGATTCCAATACTATTCTTAAGCCTGGTGATTTCCGGCTTACCAGTTATGAGTGGGGAGTAGCATACATGGGTATGCTATTGGCCGGTGAAGCCACAGGTGATAAGAAATTCACAGATTATACGGTAAAACGGTTGCAATTTATATCCGGCGTTCTTCCGTCTTTCAACAGCCAGTTTAAGAAATTTCCAAAGTCTTCCAACGCATTCCGTTCTATCATAGAGCCTCATGCCTTGGATGATGCTGGTGCATTGTGCGCAGCGATGATTAAAGCGGAGCGTTCAAAACAAATCTTTAATCTTCGTCCCATCATTGATAACTATATAAAATTTATAAGCACCCAGGAGTTTCGCTTGAGTGATGGCACACTCGCACGCAATCGCCCGCTTCCTAATACACTCTGGCTGGATGACATGTTTATGAGTGTACCTGCTTTAGCTCAGATGGGGGCACTGACGGGAGATAAAAAATATTTTGATGACGCCGTAAAACAAATAACCCAGTTCGCCAACAGGATGTTTGAAAAAGACAAGGGGATATACATGCATGGCTGGGTGCAGGAGATGGCAGTACATCCGGCATTCCATTGGGGAAGGGCTAATGGTTGGGCTATCCTGGCAAAGGTAGAATTACTGGATGTATTACCGGAGGGTCATCCGGGACGGGCGGCCATCCTTGAGTTGTTAAAAGCCCATAGCAAAGGGCTTGCTTCCTACCAGGCAGGTACTGGTTTCTGGCATCAGTTACTGGATCGAAGTGATTCATACCTGGAGACTTCCGCCACAGCTATTTATACTTATTGCATCGCCCATGCTATTAATAAAGGATGGCTGGACCCCAAAACCTATGGGCCAATGGTTTTGCTGGCATGGAATGCAGTGGCCACTAAAGTAAACGCCCAGGGCCAGGTAGAAGGTGTTTGTGTGGGAACAGGAATGGGTTTTGATCCCGCCTTTTATTATTACAGGCCTATCAATGTTTATGCTGCTCACGGTTACGGCCCAGTGCTTTTGGCAGGTGCGGAGATTATCAAGCTTTTAAAGAACACCCCCTTCAGGATCAATGATAGCGCGGTTCAGTATTGAGGGATGAGGTTTGAGGGATGAGGTTTGAGGTTTTAGGTATGAGGTATGAGGACTAATACCCGAAGGTTGATATTAGAATAGAAAATATCGTATGCGATTTTGAAGAATCCCGGGGTAACATTATTCATACGACATTCATACAACATTCTACAATCATTTAACCGCTTCGGGATTTTGCGATTTTTGGAGGTAAACACGGCTATGAAAAATCTACTAATTATTCTCTTTATTCTGTTAACTAACATATACGTGCAAGCGCAGATTGTACACAAACCCATTCCTGATAAGCTGGTAGTTCTCAGCTTTGATGATGGCCCTGTCAGCCATGCTACTTTTGTTGCACCGCTGTTAAAAAAATATGGATTCGGCGCTACTTTTTTTGTATGTGAATTTCCCCCTGACTTTGCCGATAAAACAAAATACATGAGCTGGCAGCAGATGAAACAACTGGATGAAATGGGATTTGAAGTAGCTAACCACACCAGGAACCACGTGAATCTTAGTAAAATGGATAAGAGGAAATTCAATGAAGAACTTGGTTACATTGAAGATACCTGCAAGGCATTGCAGATAAAAACGCCGCTTGTAAGTTTTGCTTATCCTGGTTATGGAACTGCTCCCCCAGCTTTACCCGTTCTAAAGGAGAGAGGATATTTGTTTGCCCGCACTGGTGGCAATCGTGCATATGATCCGGAGAAAGATCATCCCTATTTAATTCCCAGCTTTACCATGACGGATAGTAATAAGGCTGAGATCAAGGGCGCCTTTCAATTAGCACGGAATGGAAAAATTCTGGTACTCACCATTCATGGAGTTCCCGACCTTCCGCATCCCTGGGTAAACACGCAGCCTGCATTGTTTGAAGAGTATGTGAAATTTTTGTATGATAATCATTTCAAAGTAATTGCCTTGCGGGAACTGGCTTCGTATATAAATGTAGAAAAAGCTATGACTGAAATAAACCCCCAATTTTGATTTGAAACATGGAGGCACACAGACAGGGAGGAAGACAGAGTAATAATTATCCGTGTCTCCCTATATCGAAAGTGCCCCGTGGTTTTCTGAACTCAATATATCTATAATGAAAAAGTATTTAATCGGCATATTAATCATTACTTCGTTTACTGGTTACAGTCAGCAAACCCTGAAATGGCCGGCCATAACACGGCAAACCAAACCCTGGACAAGATGGTGGTGGGAGGGAAGTGCCGTTAACAAAGCAGACCTGACCGCTGCCATGCAGTTATACCAAAAGGCCGGACTAGGCGGTATGGAGATTACACCTATTTATGGTGTGAAAGGAACAGAGGACCAGTTCATCAATTACCTTTCTCCTAAATGGTTGGAAATGTTGCAGCACACGTTACAGGAAGCTAAAAGATTAGGCCTGGGCATCGACCTGGCAACAGGCACGGGATGGCCCTTTGGAGGACCGTGGGTAACACCGGAAGATGCGTGTAAGGATCTCAGCCTGAAGACATATACACTAAAAGCAGGCGAGCGTCTCCAGGAGAAGATCACTTACATGCAAAAGCCACTTGTCAGAACTGTTGGTGGCCAGGCAGTAGATATTAAAATTTTGTCCTATCCCATAGCTACCAATAAAAATCTGCAGGCCTATGCTTTCGACCAGGTAAAGTATGAAATGAATTTACCATTGCGTTTACTGATGGCTTATTCAGATACGGGTGAAAAATTGGATATCACCTCTAATACAGACCTGTCAGGTGTTTTGAATTGGGAGGCTCCCCCAGGTAACTGGACCCTGTATGCGCTTTTTATGGGCTGGCATGGTAAAATGGTGGAACGTGCTGCCCCCGGCGGCGAAGGGGATGCGATTGATCATTTTTCCTCGAAGGCCCTGCAAAATTATTTGTCGCATTTTGACCAGGCTTTTAAAGGACACGATGTAAGTGGGATTCGTTCCTTTTTTAATGATTCTTATGAAGTGGACGATGCCCAGGGACAAGCCAACTGGACCCCCGAATTTTTAAACGAATTTAAAAACCGTCGCGGGTACGATCTGCGCGATCACCTGACTGCATTGTTTAAAATAGATACTGCGGAAATTAACAGCCGCGTATTATATGATTACCGGTTAACTATTTCAGAACTGCTGCTTGAAAAATTTACCCGTCCCTGGCATGCATGGGCTAAATCAAAAGGAGCGCTGATCAGGAACCAGTCACATGGTTCCCCTGCTAATATCCTTGATCTGTATTCAGCAATCGATATCCCGGAAACAGAAGGCACGGATATCCTGCGTTTTAAATTTGCCACTTCTGCGGCACACGTAATGGGTAAGCCGTTGGCCTCCTCTGAATCTGCTACCTGGCTGAATGAACATTTTAAATCGTCCCTCTCTGATGTAAAACTTGCCCTGGATAAATATTTTGTTGGTGGTGTTAATCATATCTTTTATCATGGCACCAATTATTCACCGCAACAGGCTGTGTGGCCCGGTTGGTTGTTCTATGCCGCTGTTCATTTTACCCCTGCAAATTCTTTCTGGAAACAATTTTCCGCAGTTAATAATTATGTGGCGCACGTTCAATCTTTTCTCCAGAAAGGAAAACCGGACAATGATGTGTTATTGTTTTTCCCGGTGAATGACCGGTTTTCGGAGCCATTAGCGCCTATCCGTTCCCGTAGGAATATAAATGCTTATACCGAAGGCCAGGCAACTCCCGATGAAGCGGCCTTAAAAAACAGGCAGGCAGGTAATGCCGGTTCAAGAATGATGAAAGATTCCATAGACGCGCTTTCCATGAACCTGCTACAGCATTTTGATGGAATGGAAGGCTTTGAAAATACCATTTTTAAAACAAGTGCCGAATACTTGCTGAAAGAAGGATATGCCTTCGATTTGATCTCAGACAAACAATTGCAACAGGTACAGGCGGTGAATAATAAACTGGTTACAGGAGGGGTAAATTATCAAACCGTTTTATTATCAGACTGCAAATATATTACTGTAGAAACATTGGATAAGTTGATTAAACTTGCAGAATCTGGCGCTATCATCGTCTTTTATAAGAATCTTCCGGTAAAAGTTCCTGGCTTTGGCCAACTCGGAAATAAACAGGAGACACTTCAAAAACAGCTATCGCGTATTCATTTTAGTAAAATCGATAACATATCCGTTCAAAAGTCAAGTGTTGGAAAAGGAGCTTTTATAAAAGGCGATGATCTGTCACAGCTTTTATCTTTTGCAAAGATCCGGCAGGAAAATATGGTGAAACAGGATCTGTTATTTGTGCGGCGCCGATATGAAACCGGGCACGTTTATTTTATTTCTAATAGCGGAAACACGAAAGTTTCAACGTGGGTGCCGTTGTCGGTCAAGGCAACTGGCGTGGCCCTTTTTGATCCCATGCTGGAACGAAGCGGACTTGCAAAAAAAAGAAAAACATCTGATGGAATTACGGAGGTTTTTCTTAATCTAGTGCCCGGTGAAAGTTGTATTGTGCAAACATCGTCATCAGCTACTAAAGCTAACCTATTTCCATATATTGAACTTGCTGGCGAACCGCGGGAACTGAAGGGAGAATGGGAGATTAAATTTACGGAAGGTGGTCCATCGTTACCTAAGTCGGTACTGGTTACCCAGCTTGGTTCCTGGACAGATCTTCCAGGTGATGAAGTGAAAATTTTTTCAGGTACAGCTCAGTATAGCGTATCTTTAAAAAAGCCGGCAGGCACTGTGAACGGATGGTTACTCGACCTTGGCAACGTGCAGCAAAGCGCGGAAGTTTGGTTAAATGGAAAAAAGCGCGCTACATTGGTCGGTCCCACCTACCAGGTAGTAATTCCTTATTCCCAAATAAAAACGGATAACTTATTGCAGATCATTGTATGCAATGGAATGGCAAACCGCATTGCGGATCTGGATAAAAGGGGGGTGGAATGGAAGAAGTTTTATAATGTTAATTTCCCTTCGAGACTGGCGGAGAACAGAAATCCTAATGGGATTTTTGATGCATCGAAATGGAAACCGGAGGCTTCCGGGTTGTTGGGGCCGGTGACGTTGACGCCTGTGAAGTAGATGTTGGCTTTTGTGTTTCATGAAATCTGACAGTCTTCCGCGCTTCAGCTGAAATCTCCACGATAGAGACAGCCTGCTTGCCGTAAGAGAAAGCAATAGTTACGACATAAGCAAACATCTATCCAAAGCCGGCGTATTATGCTTATCAAGCGCAGCAATCAAACCAAGCCCTATACCTGTTATCCCTTCCAATTAATTGTAGTTGTTTTGATAACTATTTTGAGTGTAAAATTTAAAACCGGCAGGTGCTTCTTTCCACGTACGCATTTTTAATGTCTGTTCAAGCCGATTTTCGGCTCCTTCTAACAAAGTGTTGTCACCGGTAGCAGCATGCACCCGACGGAACAAATGAGAAATTCCCATACTGCCATGGCAGAGACTGGCATCTACAATACCTCCATTTTCTTTATTCCGGTATTGTAGCGTGTGTTTGAAAATATCGATGGCCTCCTGTTTGTACCTGTCATTTTATAAACGCCTGCCTATGTTCCATAAAGTAATTCCAACACTATAATAAGGGGAAAGGTTGAAGCCGTTACTACCGTGGCGTTAGATACATCATATTCAATGGAAATACAATTGATAAATAGATTAATTACTACCACCTGCAAACAAGTTCCATCTCAGCCGCAACTATCATGGGTAGCCGAAGTTATAACGTTTGATAAGAGTATTCTGGAAAGACTGTTCGAGAAGATTTGGGTTAGATACAAGCAATAAAATACTTTGAGCCATGAGTCATTTAAAATATTACTTCCTGGTTATGTAATAATTTATGCTCTACCGCGAATCGAATAAGCATGGCGGTATTTTTGACCTTTAATTTTCCGAGCAAATTTCTGCGATGGGTATTAACGGTGTCGTGACTTATAAAGAGTTTATTCGCGAATTCAGTATTTGTGTACCCTTCTGCAATTAAGTTAAGGATTTCTTTTTCCCGCCTGGATAACAACGGAGAGCCGGTATTCATATTATCCTGCTGAAGCGCTTTGCCGGCATCAAAACTTAAATAGGTTTTTCTTTTGCTTACGCTTTGAATAGCTTCCAGCAATTCGTTTTTATCGGTGTTTTTTAATATGTATCCATTGGCGCCCTTCTCCATCATTTTTTTGATATGGGATCCCTGGTTGAAGGCGCTATAACCGAGGACGGTAACGGCAGGGCACATGGACTTTACTTCTGCACACAACTCTGTACCGCACATATCGGGCAGGTTAGTGTCCATAAGTATTACGTCGGCAGTATTCTGAATGAAATACCGGAGGCAGGATTTTGCATTCACAGCGTATCCCACAACTTCCATATCTTTTTGATTGCCAAGCATGGAGCGGATGCCTTCTAATAGTAGAGGGTGGTCATTAACGATATAAACCCGGATCATAGTCTTGAATATTAGTCCCTTTTAAAAATGAATTGCCATTTTCGCCTTTTTGGGGCTACCCAGTTAAGGATTTACCGAGCCGGAAGGTTCTAATCAAATCCTGCCTGGTACCTTCTTTATGCTTTCTGTCATAAATGGGAGATGGTTAAAGTTATATTATAGACGGGCGTAAAGAAGCGGGAATGATTCATCGGCGGTAAATTCTATTTTATCGGTTGAAATAGGATGTAATCTGGAATACGGTTTGTTAAGGTTACACTCGGGACTGACTAAAAGCTACGACGGAAAACCGGAGTGAAGGTGCTATCTTCCCCTCCGTATTCCTTATTCAAGGAGGGGATGTTGTATTCAGCAGCGAAGCTCGGAATACAACGGGGGTGGATATACGAAGTGCAGCCAACGAATGTTGAGCCTTTTATCGCCAATTTCGTTTTGTATTTTTAAACTTTTATTATAGTACTCAATCGCTTGCGGAAAATTGCCCATCATTTGTAGAGATATCCATATTTTTAAACTTTTCTGATCATATTCCAATGCCTGGTGAGTATCGCCCTGGCTTTCACAGAGCGATAAAATATTGTTGTAAGAAGTGGCAATACCCTGCTTATCATCAATAACTTCATATATGTTCAACCTTTTTTGGTAGTAGTCTAAAGCGTTGGAAATGTTACCGTGATTTTTGTAGATAAAGCAATGTTGTTAAGACAAATAGCGATACCTATTTTATTTCCGAGCTCCTGCTGCGTTTTCAAACTTCTCTGGTGATATTCCAGGGCTTTGGAGATATCGCCGGGGTGATTGTAGATTACTGCTATATTGTTAAGCCAGGCGGCTATGCCTTTTTTATCTTTGATCTCTAATTTACCCTCGAAGGCATGAAGAGGTATATGATTTGTCTTTAGTTCTTTTGCCGTAAATTAAATCCACCGTGGCACTGCGCCCTGGGGCAATTGGAAGAAGCAACTTATTTTTTCTTACCCGGTTTTGAAAGTTTACGCACGGGGATATGTTGTACCGGCTTGCTTACAATAATCGAATCAACAGAAGGCCGTGCATTAATATTCTTTTCCACCTTTGCCATTTCTTTTTGTAAGATGCTGGCAAATTCTTTCTCTACAAGTGTACTTATATAGTGAGGTGTACAAATGCCCTTTACGGAAACCCGCATATGGGTTGTAATATTTCCTATCAGGGCAATGCTGTCCCTGTCTGGCTGACCAACTACTTTAATGCTGCTAAAAAAAGTAATTTCACCTTTAAGATTCGCTATTTTATAGAAGGGAAAAATCAATGAAAAAAAGTCAAGATTATCTAAAAAGGAAACATTTACCAACAAGAAAGGTTTTTTTTCTGAAATAAGAGGTGGTGTTGCATTGTAATAAATTGCATCGTACAAAGGAGGCATTTTTAATTTCAGGGGAATAATGCTGTCCAGGAATACCGCATGCAATAAAATGGAATCCTTTTTATAATTGAGGATTGAGCTACTTATAACGGTATCACTGGAAACATTAAATGGCAACACGAATAAAGCGTTGCCTGTAACAAAGAGAGCGAAAAAAATCCATATTATTTTTTTCATAGTTTATGGGCGGTGCGCAACTTATAAATGAAATCATTGACAATGTAAGCTACTAATAATGTTCATTAATTTTTTCCCGTTCAATATTTTCTTCGGGGCTGGCTACATTAACGACTGAAACAGCACCTCTAATGGTTTTTAACAACTTTGTCTACGGTATTACCCAATATGCCCCATTGATCTCTTTATATAAGCTGATAATGTGTTAAATTCACTAAATATTATTGTACACATTGAAATCAATCCTGCTCCTGGTTTCTTTTCTCATTTTGGTCAATCCCGCTTTTGCCCGACATGGTAAAGGTGGTTCAATAACTTATGAGTACCTGGGAGTGGGTTCGGCTTCCGGCACATCCAAGTACCGGATGACGGTGAAGCATTATATCGATTGCGATGGCACCCAATTTATTGAGCCTGCTTCCTATTTGGGAATATTCGATGCCGGCAGCAACAATTTGGTGAAAACACTCACCATACAGGAATCAAGCCGTACCACCATTCAAAAACAGCATTTTGATCCTTGTATTAGTCAACCACCCAAAGTTTGCTATGTAGTGGTAACCTATACCTCAGAATTCGAACTCAGGGATAACGTTGCCGGCTATGTGCTTTCTGAACAGGAATGTTGCCGTATCGGGGGAATCATAAATATAGGGAACTCATCTGCCTATGGCATTACCAATACCAACATTATTCCGGGAGTTATTGGTGGCGTAATTTATCGTACCAACAGTAGTCCTGTATTTATGCAAAAAGATACTGTAGTAATTTGTCATGACTCCTATTTTTCTATGGACTTCAGTGCAACGGATGCGGATGGAGATAAGCTTACCTATGCTTTTTCTTCCGGTAAAACAGGTGGAACCGTGCAAATACGTCAGCCCAATCCACCTTCAAGCCCACCGTACAGTAATTTACCTTATGTTTCTGCATATTCCGCCGACCAACCATTGGGCCCGGGCGTAAAAATTGGTGCAAACACCGGAATAATATCGGGTGTTGCTCCATCTACGCTGGGCTCTTACGTTATATCAGTCAACATATCAGAATTCAGGAATGGCGTTTTAATTGGTGTCAGTAAAAAAGAAGTGCAGGTAACAGTAGCGGATTGCACGCTTTCCGCCGCCGTACTAAAAGAGTCTTATAATACATGCAAAGATTTCACCTTTCAATTTCATAATGAATCTTTTGCCAACAACGTACGTAAATACTATTGGGACTTTGGCGTGCCCAATTCTTCGTCGGATACTTCCAGTGCTGAGATCCCGACATATACATACCCTGATACAGGGAGGTATATACTAAAATTAATCGTTGCATCAGAAGAAGGTTGTGAAGATTCTGCTACGGCTAACGTACTTGTATATCCGGGTTTTGATCCTGGCTTTACATTCACGGGAAGTTGCTTCCAATCCCCTTTTCAATTTGGTGATATCTCATATGCTCAATATGGAACTGTTAACAGCTGGCTCTGGGATTTTGAAGATAATTATTCTGCGTCTAACTCTTCTGCCAGTCAAAATCCTTCTCACCAGTATGGCGGCACAGGCAACTACAAGGTGCTTTTAACAGTAGGCAGCAGTAAGGGTTGTATGGATACATCCACTGCGGATATTTTAGTATTGGATAAACCATTTCTCTCCCTGGCGTTTAGAGATACTCTTATCTGCAGCATCGATACCCTTGCTTTGCATGCTAATGGCAGCGGCGTTTTTTCCTGGACTCCAAACGCTAGCATGCTTAAGCAGCATACAGCTTCACCTCTTGTTTTTCCGAAAACTACCACCAAGTACCTGGTAGCATTGGATGAACAGGGATG
>JBDSBP010000357.1:0-4729 GCA_039921525.1 Chitinophagaceae bacterium
TTGCATTTCCTCGCGCTCCTGTCTGGTAAGATCTGCATTCAGCAATGCCGGTTGGTCGGCGAATCGGTACCAGTAATAGACTACTGTGCTGCCGTCGCCCAGTTTCGCCTCGAAGGGACCGGCTACAGGACCCGGTGTTTTCCAGCAACTTTCTTTCTCTTCAGGAGTTTGGTAAGCAACGGGAGTTCGTTTGTCAGGATTACTGAAGTTGACATCACGTAGCCCGGTTTCTTTTGGTACGTCTTCGCGGGCCATGGCCATCCACTGACCAACTTCGTCACTACCGGTTTTAGCCAGTTTGTAATATTCGGGAAGAGTTACGACAGCGATGTTACTGGTTTTTCGAATCGGGCTATAGGTGGATGTCCAACGTACTCTTAATGTTGCCGTATCAGTTACATTTGCGTCCATAAAGGAAGTGATATTCAATAACGCCTGTTTTTCCTTGGGAATATGCTCTCCATAAAACTTCCAGTTTGAACGAACACCTTTTTTAAACTTTTGCATACGGGCACCTTCCAGGTCAATGGAACCATCAGCCGGGGCGCCACCTTTGAACCAGGCTTCGACTTTGTCCCAAAGTGCTTTCTTATTGTATACCATCAGGCGGTGCAATAATTCCGAGTTACCATCAGGTCCAACCGGGTATTGTGTTGGAGCTATACGGGCGTAAGTTTGTCCTTTAGAGTCTGTGGCTTCAAAAGAATGGATATACTGTGTTTCCATCTGAAATGGCTTGTTGGCTTGTGAAGGGCGTTGATCCAGGAATAACCCGTTCAGTCGTGGATCCTCAACGGAAGCCTGCGTCCAGAAATAGGGAGTAAAGAATGCAACGGGCCCTTTAAAATTTCCTGTGTTAAGAAAAAGTGTCCAGCACTGGTTCCCGGTGATGATGTTCTTATCGGCAGTTGCAGACTTTGGCTCGGTGAGCGGTAAGGGAAGATAGCCGCTTCCAAACAATTCACCGCAGGTACCTTGTTTCAGGTTCAATCCATCGGGAGGCCACAATATCCACGGACTCAATTGTGCCACACCATACTTGCCTTTAGGCTTGCTCCAGTCTCTCCCTCGCCCGGCACCAGGCCCATTGGCCCAACCAGCGAAGTCTCGCTGAACACCTCCCATAATAAATTTTGGCGTTGCAGTTGCATACTCGGTATCGCGCCACCAGCCAAGCCCTCCCTCAATATCCGTATATAATTTTGCTACCGGCAAAGTTCCATCCTGCCGTGGATGCATCCAGCTACCAAAAAGGCCCGATTGAAAACTTCTCCCCGGGTACTCCCTTACCAAAGGCCAGGCAGCTACATACATTGAGTAGCCTGCATCGTACGACTCATCCACCTTCTCTGTTTGAGTAATCATATACCCGCCAATATTTCCTTTCCTTATCGTACCCACTTGCTGTGTCACTGCCGTTAAAGCAAGCAGCATGATAAGGTTAAATGCGAGCAAAGGTTTTACGATGAATTTTACTGTTGGACGATTCATATTTAGTTCCTCCCATTTTAACTTAATTCCTGTAAAAACTCATAGGATATTTTGAATCAATAAAAAACCGTAGTTCTTACGGAACAGCATTACAGCAACGCAGATTGTTTGTTTTGAGCTTTTTGCCTGGCCAGCTCCCTCACTCTATCTACTCCTAATGGTTGCCTGTTTAGTGGGGCACTTCTACCACTTACTTTTAATTTTTCCAGTAATAGCTGCAGTTCCTTGCGTTTGTCAGCTTCGGTGAAATATAAGTTTGTCGTTTCTACCGGATCATTTGAAAGATTGAATAATTGTCCTGGCGCATCCATTGCCGTTTCAGGCAAAGCATATTTTATTAGAAAGTCCTCTTCATAATTGTTCCCACCGGATCCCTTGTGATTGAGATATTTCCAATTTCCCTATCGAACCTGAAATTCTCCCCTAAAACTCTGGGTCAGCAAATAGGGCCTGATAGATTTATTATTTTCCTGGATCCCAATCATCGCAGGTAACATATCATAACTATCCCTGGCGTCTTCATCCTTCAGTTATAACCAACGATGGATGCAACAGTAGCAAATATGTCGGTAGTATTAATCAATTGTGCAGATACCTTTCCTGCCTGAAATACACCTGGCCAGCGGACAATGAAGGGAACCCGGTGACCACCTTCCCAGGCATCCCTTTTCATTCCTCTCCACCCCCCGGACGGATCGTGTCCATAATCCTGGCGCATCCAGTCAACATGTACTGTTTCTGCCCCATTATCAGCGTTGAAAATGATGAGTGTATTGTCATCAATCCCCAGTTCTTTCACCAACGCCAGCATACGGCCGGCCAGCACATCCAGCTCCCAAACGAAATCGCCGCGAGGGCCGGCATTGGTAGCTCCAGTAAATTGAGGTGCCGGAAGAACGGGAGCATGTGCAATTTGTGTTGCAAGGACTGCAAAGAAAGGTTCCTCCGGCCTTTCTCTACGATGCTCTGTTATAAAGTGGCGGGTTTTTTCATAAAATATAAGATCCGCCTCCATGAAATTGTAGCCAGGCGCCATCCAGCCTTCATCATTATCCCAACGCCATTTTCCACCCGGATTGGGGAGATTGGCGCTTTTATGTCTTATACTTGCCGGAATGGGCACCCTGCCATTTTCGATGTAGATGTACAATGGATCGGTATTGGGACAGTTGGGTGTTATAAATGAATCATCAAAGCCCTTTGCATTGGGCCCATCGATCAACGGCGTACTTTTTTCATAATCAATCAGCAGGGAGTTTTCAAAACCACCTTTCAGCACTTTGTTGTTTTTGTCTACCCAGGTAAATCCCACATGCCACTTTCCGAAAACGCCCGTCCGATATCCTTTGCGTTTTAACATTTCCGCAATTGTCAGGGTTCCAGGTTTTAAAAAGCTGGGGCCGCCGGGCCCCTCAAAAGCCTGTCCTCCCCCTCCGGTGGAACGATAAATCTGTTGTCCTGAAATAAGCCCGTAACGGGATGGAGAACAAATGGTTGAAGGACTGTGAGAATCGGTAAACATAACCCCTTCTTTGGCCATTTTATCTAAATTCGGCGTATAATAGGCTGACCCTTTGTTATAGCAGGAAAGATCGCCGTATCCCAAATCGTCTGCATAAATGATAATGATGTTTGGCAGTTTTTGGGCGATGGAATCAAAGCATCCGGTGATAACAATTAAAAAGATAATAGAGCATGTAAGCTTCCTCATACTTATTGAGGAATTTATAATTTCCTTTTCTTCAGTCTTCTTCAAAGTATTATCTTTTGAATTTGTTATTGATCGCTATTTGATAATATCCGTTTCATGCACGAATGAGTAATATACTTCTTTTGTTGCACTCACTTACGGTGTAGTGTATACGCCCGGCCACTATTTTAAATTTTTATGTTCATTCGTTATTTTTTCAGCCTCGCGGATAATCCTGATTCCTGCCCATTCATTCGCCTGTTGCCGCATGCTTTTCATGCGGGCCCTATGAGCCTGGAATTCATCGGGTTGATAAGGGGCAGCAGGATAGTCCCAATCGTCTGTTCGAAACAGGGGAACAGGAATGATGGGGCAATTTAAATTAACAAGATTTGCCAGTGGGTTTCGGGCCCAGGCATAGCGAACCTCTAACGGGTCCGCGCATAGGCTATTCCATACCTCGATCTTGCTTTTATCATAAACCGTCTGCCCTTTCTCATTGAGCATTTTTACATACCCTGCTTTTGCAGGAAAAAAAAGGCGACCACTCCCTGCAATGGAAAAACCTTCGATAGGTCGATCATCCGATGATTTTATTTCCTTGTTAAAGCTGATGATGATTTTATCTTTCAATCGTTCAATGCCTGTACGTATGGCTGGTTCCCATTCCAGATGAAGACCATATTGTGTTGACAAAGCCCAACGGGCCATCCTTTCACCCGCTTCCGTTTTTTTCTGTGGATGGAACCAATTTACCTGTTGGTCATAGGAACAGACAAACCCGGTGTTCGGTAATGACTTGAAAGCGTTAAATTGTCCTTCCCGAATATAAGGCGCCGGATCAAGCATGGTTGCCTCATAATTATCCAGTGTCTGCGGTTCGCCCCCGGCACTCAGCTCAATGATACCAAAGGGTAAAGTATTATCATTAAATGTTTGCCGCCAGTCTTTTATCAATGCCTTAAAGTTTAAGTCGTACAGTTTAGGGCGGGAATCCTCCAACGCGTTATTATAGCCTTGATGAAACACGATTCCCTTTACGCTGAGCCCGGCGATGATGGATACCATTCCTGTATATGATGAGCCGGGGAAGTTACGGTCGAGGGCAGGATTTGGTGAGGGCGCCACGGGTTTTGGAGCAGTTTCAAGACCATCCTTTATATTCGTCGCATTTCTTTTCTCCCAATTTTTGATTTTTTCTTTAAGATCTTCTTCCGGGTTAAAGGTAGCTGCTTTATCATTCCATTGTTTTAGCAAGGAACGGTTTTCAGGCATTCCGGTCAATGTCTTTGGTGAAAGCCATGCTTCAACAGTTGTACCACCGAGGGATACATCAATTAACCCAATGGGCACCTGGCTGGCCATAAATAGGCGCCTGCCGAAAATATATCCCAATCCGGAAAATGTTGGCACCGTTTCGGGTGAACAGATAAACCAGTATCCTTTTTTATCATATCGATCATACCAGCTGTCATATTCGTTTATGCGTTCAAAATCCGTTGGTGGTTTCAGATTTGCCGAACTGGGGATGGTCATCAAACGAATCAA
>JBDSBP010000358.1:0-2574 GCA_039921525.1 Chitinophagaceae bacterium
ATGTTGTCGTAAACTTGTGTTCCCTCAGTTGTTTTAATGTATTCCTTTCCTCTAAATTTGGGGTAAATTGAAGATTATTTCAGGGAGAAAATAAAGCAACATTACATTTGGTCAGCCTTTCAACCGACTTTAACCTTTTCAAAATTTAATTAAATTTCGTATGCTGGTTTATGATTTATAAAATAAAATAAATTATGGATAAGAGATTTCAAGGGCATGAAAAGAGAACTGAACAATTATTCGGCAAAAAATTTAGTGACTTGTCAAGAAGTCCGGAAACGCTTGAATTTTATAAGTCGCATTTAGAAAACACATTGCACTTTCCTGTACTTGTAAAAGGCATTGAAGATTTTAGCTGGGAAGAATTTTACGTGCTCGGTCCTGGCAATAAACGCGAATACGAAATGTTAAAGAAAACGCAGCCTTCTTATACCGATGTTTTCAAAATGACTAAAATTTCTTCCTACGTTGATACAGACTATGGCTTGTTTGCTAAACTACAAAGACTATCAGATAGAAAAAGATTTGAACTGCCTTTGATGGATTTAAGAACAGTAGACTTAGAATCGGAGGATTACCAGCTAGTCGAAGATTATTCAATATGGTTTATTAACTACCAGTAAACTCGGCGTAAGTTGCACTGCTTGTACTTTCGAGAATTTTTCACTATGTCAAATTTAAATAATAAGCGAGAATACTATCTAAAACAAATAGCCGTTACGCTGTCACGAGTATTTCTAAAGAATTATGAACTAAGAATTTAGCGCCTTGCAGGGTAATTGTAGGCTGGCGCTTAATTCTGTTAGAAATACATCGAAGGAACGAACAGGAATATGAAAATATGTTCTCAAAAACTATATAGCTTCACAATTTTCATTTTATTCAAATTAAACCGCAAGGCCAGTATGGTGACAGAAAAAATGATCGCTTCATAAAATCAACATCCTAATATTATCGTATACGCAACATACCGATAAATGTTCCCAGCTATGGCTGCACTTTTAATTAAAAAGAAACTTAACTTGCCTAACAGTACGCACCTTGTCATTCAATAAACGCCAAAACCATATATGGTATGAAAAAGAACGAAAGCCTGCCCTTTTTCAGAAAAGCTAAATCCCTTCTTTCCATTGCCCATCGCATCCTGATTGCTTCAGTGCTTATAGCGGCATGTTCAACATCAACCAAAGAGGTGAGCATAGGAAACAAAGACATTGGAGGAACGGTTACAGGTCCCAATGGACCGGAAGCCGGTGTGTGGGTGATTGCTGAAACTTACGACCTTCCTACCCGCTTTGCCAAAATCGTAGTGACAGATGATTCCGGGCGGTACCTGCTTCCTGAACTTCCAACAGCAAACTACAAACTTTGGGTCAGAGGTTATGGACTGATTGATTCACAAAAGAAAGATGCAAAACCTGGTAACAAAGTGGACCTGACTGCTGTAATTGCCCCTTCCGAAAAGGAAGCTGCACAATATTATCCTGCAGGCTACTGGTTTTCGCTTCTGAATGTTCCTGATAAAACTAAATTTCCAGGCACTGGACCAACTGGCAATGGAATCTCTCCTAACATGAAAGTCCAGGCTGATTTTATTCGAAACATTAAGTCAGGAGCCTGTCTTTCCTGCCACCAACTCGGCAGCAAAGGAACTCGCGAGTTTCAACCCTCACTTGGAAAGTTTAATAATTCGGTCGATGCATGGGAGCGAAGATTACAGTCAGGCCAGGCTGGTGGGCAAATGATTGGCGCAACCATGGCGCTTGGACGTGAACAGATGTTAAAAATGATGGCAGACTGGACCGATAGAATCGCCCAGGGCGAACTTCCTTCAAAGCCAACCCGGCCGCAAGGTGTCGAACGCAATGTGGTGATCTCACAGTGGGACTGGGCCGATCCAAAAGCCTATTTACACGATTTGGTGGCAACCGATCGAAGAAACCCAACAGTGAATGCGAACGGTCCCCTGTATGGTGCCCTGGAGTTGAGTGCTGACTATCTTGCAGTCCTTGATCCCATGACAAATAAGATCAGCCAGGTGCCTCTTTCTGTTCCGGACACGAATACCAAATCTGCATCAGGAGAAGTAGTACAACGGTCGCCTTACTGGGGTGATACCGCTATATGGAACAGCAAAACCAATGTCCACAATCCTATGTTCGACAAGGAAGGGCGTGTATGGATTACAGCAACAGTTCGACCATCAGACAATCCTGGCTTCTGCAAGCTAGGTTCTGATCATCCATCAGCAAAAGCTTTTCCTGTTGATAAATCCTACCGGCACCTTGGTATGTATGATCCCAAGACAGGGAAATACACCCCCATAAACACATGTTTCAGTACGCATCACCTGATGTTTGCTGAAGATGATACTAACACTCTATGGACCAGCGGCGGGGGGCCTGTAGTAGGTTGGCTAAACACAAAAAAATATCTGGAGACCGGAGATGAAAAAGCAGCCCAGGGCTGGACTCCCCTTATTCTTGACTTTAATGGCAATGGCAAGCGTGATGCATATACCGAACCTGATGCACCCGATGACCCAAAAAAGGACAAGAGAATCGCCAAGGGTTT
>JBDSBP010000359.1:0-10362 GCA_039921525.1 Chitinophagaceae bacterium
ACATGCATTTGTTTCGGCAAGTACAGTTTTGATTGAATCTTATTCTAGAGGTCTTAAATGTTTTACGGGCTATTATGTAAATAATCAGAAATTCATTTATGATGGATTTGTTCATGAAAAAATGGCAATTGGCCTCGGAGATTTTCGGTTATTAAATAATACAAGTATAACATATGCGCTCAGCAATCAGGGTGAGTTAAGCCTTCTGCATACTTCACTTTTATCCGGCCATAATATTCTCGAATCTTTTCAGTCTTTGGCCGCCAGATGCAATTAATCGACAAGACATCATATGTGTTGAGGAGGGCTTCTTCGGGAGATAAGAAATTACTATTTGATTGGGTCAATGAAGAAGAAGTGCGAAATAATTCTATTAATACTAAATCCATATCTTTTGAGGAACATGAATCATGGTTTAATAAAAAACTTAACTGCCCGGATTGTGGGATTTACATTTTTGAAATTAAAGCAGTTCCAGCAGGAGTAATTAGATTTGATTTTAATGAAATAGATAACGCCTGGGAAATTGGTTATTCAATTGCCAAAAACTTTAGAGGTAATGGGTTAGGTAAAGTGATAATCGTTGAAGGTATGAAGTTGCTAAACCACTTACCGGTTATTGGGTATGTTAAAGAAGAAAATAAGAAATCGCAAGCTATTTTCAATTCATTAGGCTTTATAAATAATGGTATTCATTACATCAAAAATTGTCCACTTTTAAAATATATCAAAAGTTCTGCTTTATGAATGATATAAAAATTGATAATATAATAATTGGAGATAATCACAAACCGTTTATCATAGCAGAAATGTCTGGCAATCATAATCAATCTCTTGCACGTGCTTTAGAAATAGTTAAAGCTGCAGCCAATTCAGGAGCTCATGCAATCAAATTGCAAACTTATACAGCTGATACAATGACTGTTCCCGGTGCTTTAGTCATTGACGATCCCAATTCATTATGGAATGGTAGGGAACTTTATGATCTTTATAAAGAAGCACATACACCCTGGGAATGGCATAAACCGATTTTTGATTTAGCTAGCGACCTAGGTCTTATTGCATTCAGTAGCCCGTTTGATGAAACGGCAGTTGACTTTCTCGAAAGTCTAAACGTCTCGGCATATAAGGTAGCTTCATTCGAAAATACAGACTGGCCACTGCTAAAGAGAATTGCCGCTACCGGCAAACCGGTAATACTGTCAACAGGCGTCGCTAATATCTCTGATATTGATGAAGCTGTCAGAATATTAAGAAAAGGCGGTTGTAAAGAATTAATATTACTGAAATGCACAAGTACTTATCCCGCAACACCTCAGAATACCCACTTACTTACAATTCCAAATATGAGGGAAATGTTCGCTTGCCATATAGGATTATCTGATCATACCATGGGGATTGGTGTCGCTATCGCATCAGTGGCGTTGGGTGCAAGAGTAATAGAGAAACACTTTACTTTAAGCCGGGAAGATGGGGGTGTTGATAGTGCTTTTTCAATTGAACCTCAAGAATTAAAATCGCTTGTAATTGAATCAGAACGAGCGTATCAGTCTTTAGGAAAAGTATTTTATGGTATTCAGCAATCGGAACAAAAGAGCTTAATATTCAAACGATCATTATTTGTAGTTAAAGATATCAAGGCCGGCGAAATGTATACAAATCAGAACTTAAGAGTTATTCGTCCTGGATATGGTCTTCAACCAAGATATTATGAAATTATTTTGGGTAAAATAGCAAGTAATGATATTAAAGCAGGAACTCCGTTAAAATGGGAGATGATTTAAAAACTTTGATAATCGAAATTTCTACTCTAAAATTTTTCCTAGTGTGTAATTAATTAAGTTCACTACAATCTAAAAATTTACTGTTGACAGTTCAATAAAAGAATTCATGTTTTAGAAACTGGTATTTTATAAGCGACTATACTTTTGTAAAAGTTATGATGCAAAAAGCACAGAATTATTTGAGATTAATTAAGAAAGTAGCAATTAACTATTTTGTCAGTTCAAAAAGCAGCTTTTATGAAAAAGAATATATTAATCGATTAAAACGATACAAGATAGAATGGAGTTCAAAGAATAAAAACATCGTCTTAACGCAAATTGTAGAAGACTATGGAATGGGTATAAAATTAGCTGTGGCATCTAACTTTATTGCTTTGAAAACTTCATCAAACATTGGATTATATTCTGTAGCCACAAAACTAGAAGACATAATATTTAAAAACAATTATGTATGGGATCACATATACTCTGAGGTTTATTATAGTAGACTAGACAGAATATTTTTATCATTTGGCGGAAAGCTAGTTCATAGAAATGTTTATAGATATAATGGTCAGGAAAAAATAAACGAATTATTTATAAAAATAAAAAATGAGCTTAAGTACAAGGAAGAGGTACTTAAAATTGAAGTTGATGGCATTCTGATGGGTGACTTAATTTATGACACCTATTTGAGGTTTAATCATAAATCAACACTCGATGTGAATGATTTATTTTTGGAGAAAATTATTTTTGAAACTTTAAACATATACTTCAATTGTAAAAAGATATTTTCAAAATACCATATTAAAGCGTTAGTAAACTCTTATACTACTTATATACACCATGGAATTATTGTGAGGTTGTGTTTAAAGAGAAATATCCCTGTTTATACCGTAGGGTCAAATAATTCTCTTGTTCACAAGGTAATTAAGGATTTCCCCAGTCACCAAAATAACCATTTTCATTTTCATGTCCTTTTTGAAAATCTTAACAACAAAAATGGAAGATTAAATAAAGCAGCTTCTTTATTTGAGAAAAGATTTACTGGTAAGCTTGATCCGGCAATTGGCTACATGAGGGAAAGTGCTTTTACAAATAACCATAATAGAGATTTAGACAGGTTTGACTGGCCGAATACCGTAGTGCTTCTTGCTCACTGCTTTTTTGATTCTCCGCATATTTACCGTGGCTTACTTTTTCCGGATTTTTATGAATGGATAACTTATACTTTGGATGTTCTCTCAAAACAGAAGGATATTAATATACTTGTAAAGCCTCATCCAAACGGAATAAAAGGTAATGAACATGTATTCGAAGAACTAAAGTACAAATATCTGAATCGAAATATTACTTTTATTGATAAGAAAACATCTAACAATCAATTGTTCCAGTTAAAGCCAAAAGCTATAATTACAGGGTATGGAACAGCGGCATCTGAATTTGCGTATCATGATATCCCTGTTTTAAGCATTTATGATAATCCATTTACTTCCTACAACTTTGTTAACGTTGCCAATAGCATAGAGGAATACAACGAAATGCTTGACAATATTCGTTTTATAAAAATTAAGCAAAACAAGGAAGAAATATTAGAGTATTACTATATGCAATATGTATTTTTTATGGATGGCCGGGAAAACAATTATTTAAAATTTAATAAATATAAAGGCCAGACGTACTCAGATGGCTTTTTAAGTGATTATTTACCATTGATGAATGAAGCTTATTTTAAAATGATTGAAGAAGGTATTCGCGATGGTTTTAAACTCACAGAATGGGAAAATAATAATGTCAACGAAGCACAACTAATTTTATAAACAAGAATGGCAAGAATAAAGGCTTTTATTAAAGAAACCATCATTTCACTACTACCCAAAGCTATAATAACGGAAATAAATAGTCCATTTATTAATCAGAATGTTTATTACTCGCAGGAGGGAGAAGATATTATACTTGACAGGATTTTTGAGGGTCAACAGAGAGGGTTTTATATGGACATTGGTTCTCATCATCCTATCAGGTTTTCTAACACACATAAATTTTATTTGAAGGGTTGGAATGGTATTAACATAGATGCAACTCCCGGAAGCATGTTGCCTTTTAAAGATATCAGGCCGAGAGATATTAACATAGAGATAGGAATTTCATCACAGGAAGGTGAAATGGATTATTTTATAATGGACGAACCTGCTTTAAATACATTTTCGAAAGACAGAGTTGATCAACTGATTTCAGATACAACTTATAAATTAAAGGAAACTGTAACGGTTAAGACAAGAACACTTGAGCAGGTTATGAAACAATATGTGCCGCTAGACCAGCATATTGATTTTTTAACGATAGATGTTGAAGGCTTAGATTTTGAAATTCTGCATTCGAACGATTGGAACAAATACCGCCCATGTATAGTTTTATTGGAAGACCTGCACAGTTCTATTGAAAATGTTGCTAATTCGGAATTGTATTTATTTATGAAGGGATTGAAATATGAACTATTATCACGAACTTATAATACCGTTTTTTTTCGTGATCTGTTACACAAATGAAAGTGAATTTAGCCCCCATAGTTTTATTCGTTTATAACCGGCCTGATCATACCCAGCAAACTTTGGAAGCACTTTTTAATAATGAGCTAGCATCTCAATCTATATTATACGTCTTTGCAGATGGCCCGAAAGAAAATGCTACAATAGAAGATGTAAATAAAATAAACCAAACAAGATCTATTGTAAAAAACAAAGAATGGTGCAAAGCGGTGATCGTTGTGGAAAAAGAAGAAAATGAGGGCCTGGCAAATTCAATTATTGCCGGAGTTACAAAAATAATAAATCATTTTGGGAAAATTATCGTTTTAGAGGATGACATTGTAACCGGCAAAGGCTTTTTAAAATACATGAATGAAGCCTTGAACCTTTATGAGGATGATGAAAGAGTGATATCTATCCATGGGTATAATTATCCCATAAAATTTAATGGTTCAAATGAGACTTATTTTCTTAAAGGTGCTGATTGTTGGGGCTGGGCAACATGGTCAAGAGGATGGTCATTATTCGAACTTGATGCGGAAAGCCTCTATAATCAAATTGGGGAGAAAAATTTGAATTATACTTTTGACTTTGATGGGGCCTACCCATATACAGCAATGCTAAAAAATCAAATGGAGAAAAAAGTGGATTCATGGGCGATACGTTGGTATGCATCCGCTTTTTTAAAAAATAAATACACGCTCTACCCGAGAGTATCGTTGGTTAAGAATATTGGACTAGATGGTTCTGGCACCCATGGAAAAAGTAATGGTATATTATTTCCATCACTTGTAGATTATTGCAGGGTAAAAAGAATACCTGTCGTGCATAATAAAAAGGCAGTAAAATTAATTAAAAAACTATATGTTACTGATCAAAAAAAACATTTTTTGAATACTATTCGTTCCGGTTTCGGAAGTTATAATAGATATGCAGTAAAACTACTACCTCCATTATTATTGAGCGGGCTTAGGTATATATTAAAACGGCCTGTAAATAATGTTGTGGAAAATTTGATGTGGGAAGGTAACTTTGAATCCTGGGATGAAGCAAAGTCATTTACTAGGGGTTATGATCAGCAGGTAATATTGGAGAAGGTTCATAGTTCTTTATTAAAAGTAAAAAACGGCGAAGCCGTATATGAACGAGATTCTGTTCTATTTGATAAAATTCAGTACTCCTGGCCCCAGCTTGCCTGTTTGCAAAACATTGCATTGGAGAATAATAACACATTGCATGTAATAGACTTAGGAGGTTCTTTAGGCAGTAGTTATTTTCAAAACAGGCATTTCTTTAACAGTCTTGATTCTTTTAAATGGACAGTCGTTGAACAAAAACATTTTGTAGATGCTGGTAAAAGAGATTTTGAAGATGCTTCTCTGCAATTTGAATATTCAGTAGAAGATGCTTTGAAAAAAAATCGCTTTCACTGTTTATTATTATCGAATGTATTGCAATACCTGCCCGAACCTTTTACCTGGATCTCTAAGTTTTGCAGTTATAATTTTGACTATGTAATTTTAGATCATACCGGGCTAACTTCGGAGCAAAATAATATATTGACTGTTCAAAATGTTCCTGTAGAAATTTATGATGCCAGCTACCCCTGCTGGTTTTTTAATGAAAGTGAAATTTTAAAACCATTTTTACAAAAATATTATTTAGTGGCTGATTTCAATGATAGTTTTACAAACCCCATTAAATTAAATGGGGCCGACGGTTATTGGAAAGGATTTTATCTGAAAAAGAAATAACATGGGTAACAAATTACCTTTTTTAAATGTTGGCTGCGGATCTTCGTTTCACAAGGACTGGACAAATGTTGATTTCATAAGTACGGGGGAAGGCGTAATAGCTCATAATTTATTAAACGGCATTCCATTTCCCGATAATTCTTTTGATGTCGTTTATCATTCCCATGTGTTGGAACATTTCTCGAAAAATGACGGTATTAAATTCATGAGTGAATGTTACCGGGTTTTAAAAAATGGAGGGATTTTAAGGATTGCTATACCCGATCTTGAAAAAATAATCCAGGAATATATACGTTTGCTTTCTGAATTGAAGGAAAATGAAAACGATCTGTACCTTAATGCCTCCTACGACTGGATAATGATTGAATTATATGATCAAATTTTAAGGAATAGATCTGGTGGTTACATGGTTGAATTTCTTAAGCAGAATCCAATAATTAATGAAGACTTCGTTTTAAAAAGATGTGGCTATGAAGTAAAAGGAATTATTGATTATTTCAGAGTGCAAAAAAATAATTTACCTGGAAAAAACCATGAAAACCCTTCTGGTATTGCGGTTTTACTCAAAAGGAATATGTCCCGCCTTAGGACACTACCTAATAAGGTGCGAAGTAACATGAGAAAAAAAATCCTGGGTAAGGATTTTCAATATTATTACGAAATAGGAAAGTTTAGAAGCTCAGGGGAGATCCACCAGTGGATGTATGATGCATTTTCAATCAGAAGATTGTTAAAGGGAACGGGATTTAACGACCCTGCGATTTTAACTGCATTTGAAAGCAGTATACCTGGCTGGGAAAAATTCAACCTCGAAATGGTTGATGGAAATGTCAGGAAACCTGATTCTTTATTTGTGGAAACAACAAAATAATGCTTCACTTCGCTACATATTTTGATAGCAATTATCTAACGCGGGGACTGGCTTTACTTCATTCATTAAAGCAGCATACGAAAAACCCGTTTACGTTATATATACTTGCTTTAGATAAACAGGTAATTATTTACTTCCAAAAAAAGAATGACATAAATGTAGTAACGATTAATATAGATGATCTTGAAGATCATTTTCCTGAATTAGCGGAAGCAAAAAAAAATCGCTCAACGGTTGAATATTATTTCACATTAAGTCCATTCCTTCCTTCGTATATCCTGGAAAAATTCGACGATATTGATCAGGTAACAACTATGGATGCTGATCTTTATTTTTTTGATGACCCGGCCCTCATTTTAGAAAGCTATCCTCACGCGTCCATATTAATAACTCCGCACAATTTTAGCCCGGAAATGCAATACCTGGAAATATATGGAAACTATAATGTGAGCTTTCAATCTTTTAAAAATAACGGGGAAGGATGGGCTTGTTTGCGGGACTGGAAGCAGAAATGTCTTGAATGGTGTCATGATTATCTTGATGAGATCAACCATAGATTTGCCGACCAAAAATATTTGGATAGCTGGAAGGGAAGGTTTGATGTAAGGGATATTGACATTCCCGGCGCTGGTTTGGCTCCATGGAATATAGAAAAATATAATTACAGCCTCCGGGGTAAAAAAGTATTTGTCAACGGCCTGCCCCTGATATATTTTCACTTTCACCATTTAAGAATTTTCAAAGGAAACTTTGCTGTGAACGGGCTACGTGATTATAAGGTAGATGTTTCGCAAAAAGCTGTAAAAATTATCTATCACACTTATTTAAAAAGGTTAGCGTCATTATCAAATATTAACGTTGTTTCTGACAATAATATTGAGAGAGATGTTTACAAAACTGGCAAGTCATTTATGCAGAGGATTAATGATAAAAATGGATATTGGTTTTTCACTTCCTACTTTATTATTCATTTAAACCTTTCACAACCCATACAAAAGATTAAAAGGACTCTGAAATATTTATTGCCCGGCTAACGAGCCTATAACCAAAGCATTGAATGAAAAAAATGATTTTTAGACCTATAGACCTGAGAATAAATAGATACAGCTGTGATAAAAAATATAATTAAACGATACATAAATAAACTGCCTTATATTAAAGCCTTAATAAAGCAGGCAAATCTTTATGACCTATCGAATCCTCCCGGTCATTACTATAGTCCAATTATATCTGTAGAGGAGATCAAAAAGCAGGAAAATGAGATATTCGCTATCAAATCAAATAAAATAGCAGGAATAGATCTAAATGAAAACGAACAGGTTAGGTTGCTTAATGAATTTGCAAAAACATATCAGTCAATTCCATTTACGGAAGAAAGGCAAATTACTTTAAGATATTACTATAATAATGATTGGTACAGGTATTCCGATGCTATCTTTTTGCACCTGGTAATCAGGTATTTTAAACCGAAATCAATAATTGAAGTTGGCTCAGGATTTTCGTCAGCGGTAATGCTTGATACAAACGACCTTTTTTTTGATGGTGCAATCAATACAACCTTCATTGAGCCATACCCGGAAAGACTTTTATCAATCTTCACAGAAGCTGATAATGAGAAGCATAAAATTATAAGAATTAATTTACAGGATGTTAACCTTGAAGTTTTTGATAACCTGGAAGAAAATGATATTTTATTTATAGATTCTACGCATGTAACAAAAACTAATAGTGATGTAAACAAGATATTCTTTGAAATTCTACCAAGACTAAAAAAAGGAGTTTTAATTCATTTTCATGATATCTTTTATCCCTTTGAGTATCCCAAAAAGTGGGTATTGGAATGGAAAGGATTTGGTTGGAATGAAGATTATATATTGCGAGCTTTTCTGATGCATAATACCGAATACAGAATCGTGCTCTTTAATACTTTCCTGGAGCATTTTCATTTAGAATGGTTTCGTGAACATATGCCACTATGTCTTAAAGACGAAGGCGGTAGCATCTGGCTGCAAAAATTATGATCTAGTTTAAATGTGGAAGATAATACTTGGCGATTTTCTAATTAAATGTTTGGTGTTTTTGTATGCTTTCCATTATAACGATCAATTATAATAACTCAGCTGGACTTGAGAAAACCATAAAGAGTGTAATTAAGCAAGCCCCCGGAAATTTTGAATATATTATTGTCGATGGCGGTTCAAATGATGACAGCCTTAACATTATAAAACAACATCAGTTAAAAATTTCAAAGTGGGTAAGTGAACCGGATAATGGCGTATATCATGCCATGAACAAGGGAATCATGATGAGTGGAGGTGATTATATTTTATTTCTTAATTCCGGTGATTATTTTAGCGAAACCCTTAATCTTAACAAGGTTATTGCTGAATACTTAATTGACAGGGATATTATATATGGCAACTTATATTTGGAAAAAGATGGAGCAATAACAAGAGAAAAAATTTATCCTGATAGCCTGGGTTTTAAATATTTTTATTATTTAAACGAGTCATTGCCACATCCCGCTACATTTATCAGGAAATCATTATTGGAAAAGGTTGGTTACTATAATGAAAAATATAAGGTAGTTTCTGACTGGGAGTTTTGGTTAAAGGCGATATTTTTATTCCAGGCAACTTATTTGCACCTCCCCTTCCCAATAAGTGTTTTTAATTTGGAAGGACTTAGCTCAGGGTTGAAAGGTTTAACAATTGATAAATTGGAAAGAGAAGAAGTGTATCAGCAATATTTTTCATGGTTAATTGATGATTACAATGAACAGGAAGTTAAAAAGAACCGGATCAATAAAAACATCTATATCAGGATACTTAGGAAACTGAAACTTTTGAATAATGAGCCGTGATTCAATAATTGTTTCTGTAGTAGTTACTTGTTATAACCAGGCCAAATTCATAAAAGAATCTATAAATTCCATCCTTAAACAAACATACTCTAATTGGGAATGTATCATTGTTGATGACGGCTCAGTTGACAATACGGGCATGATTGTTAATGATTATTTATCCGATATAAGGATAAAATACATTTACCAGCAAAATAGCGGCGTTTCTGCTGCGCGAAATGCAGGTATCGCACAATCATCAGGGGAATATGTACAATTTTTAGATGGCGACGATATTCTTGAAGAAAGAAAATTTGAATTACAGGTCAGTTTTTTGGAGCAAAATCCAATTGTTGATATTGTTTATGGCAGTACGCGGTATTTCTATGATGGAGTGTTTAAAAAAAAATATCTTTTAGATAGTAATGGGATGATTCCTACAATAGAAATACATCAATATGATCAGGATCAGCCATGGGCCTTAGTTTATAGAAATCTTACAACGATTTGCGCTCCATTATACCGCCGCTCTATTTTTACAGCGGGGCATACATTTAAAAATATTATTTTTGAAGATTGGTATTTTCACCTGGAAACAGCATTG
>JBDSBP010000360.1:0-3035 GCA_039921525.1 Chitinophagaceae bacterium
TTTTGCTGGATGCTAAATTCGGCGCAGTGGCTTTTAACAACATGTGGGTATACGCCATGCGTTTCGGCCTGACCAAAAATACCCTGCCAGGCAGGGAAACCGGTGTGCAAGTGGATGGTGTTGACCAGGCAGGTGCTAAATTCAGTAAACTATGGCCGGTTGTTGACCTTGACACGTATTATAACAATCGCGGTGTTAACTATTCTGAACTGCAGACTTTCAGTTCCGACTTTGTGAAACTGCGCAGTTTGATTTTAAGTTATACCATCCCTGCCAATGTATTGAACTTTGCAAAAATACAGTCAATCAATGTTGGTTTTGTGGCGCGTAACCTGGCAATCATCTATCGCGACAAGATGGTGAAGGATGCAGGACTCGATCCGGAAATGCAGCAAACCGTTGGCAATGCAACCGGTACCGCCGGTGCCGGCGAACCTAGAACCCGCACTGTGGGCTTTAACATCAACATTAAATTTTAATTTTATTCTATTTAATATGAGAAAGTTTTTTTTTATAACCAGCTTTTTTGCTGCTGTCAGCATCTCGTTTTTACCATCGTGTAATAAGGATAGTCTTACTGATTTAAATATACCTTTAAACTCGGTGTCTTATCCTATTGCGAGTAATCTTTTCACCAACGCCCTATTGTCGACCCCCAGGGATAATTATTCCGTGCTTGCAGAAGGGATGCAGTATTTTTCCACTTACAAAGAAGTGCCAGCAGTGGGTGACAAGTTCTATAGCTTTAATGGCACTGAAGCTGATTTCGGAACCTATACAGGCAGGCTTAATAATTTATATCAACTGGAGGCGGCTATCCAGGCTCCAGAGCTGATAAATGAAAGAGCAATGGTAAGAATACTGAGGGTATATTTTTATCATCAATTAACGGATGTGGCCGGCGACATTCCCTACACCCAGGCAATGAAAGGAGAAGGCGGAACGTTAACGCCCAAATATGATACACAAAAAGATATTTACCTGGATATGTTCAAAGAGCTGGATGAATCAGCAACATCAATGGATGCTTCCAAACCCAATTTTGGTGCAGCCGACTTGTTTTACAAAGGCGACATAACCAAATGGAAAAAATTTGCTTACACCCTGATGCTGCGACTCGGTATGCGCTTAACGAAAGTAGATGCCGCTTTGGCGGAAACCTGGGTTAAGAAGGCTATTGCCGGCGGTGTAATGACTTCAGATGCTGATATAGCAAAGATATCTTACGCAAATGTTACCAATGGCATGAATAATAAAGTTCGTAACTCCCTACTAAACGGAAATTATTTAAATCCCCAGGATCCTGACAATGTAGAAGGTGGTAAGTATGCAGCCACCTTTATTGACATTCTTAAAAGCACCAACGATCCACGTATGCCTGTTATTTCTGTTGTTTGGGTAAAGCAGGGAACTACAACCACATATGTTGCGGATATTTCGCCGGCCATTCAAAAAGGCATGGTAAGTGGAAGCTTAAATACCAAACCTACTAACTTTGAAATCTATTCTGAGCCTTCTCCATTAGTTTTGAATGTTGCCGCACCCATTATCATTATGGGACCTGCCGAAGCCTACCTGCTTCTGGCCGAAGCTGCATTGCGGGGTTGGTATGCTGGCAGCACTGCAAAAGTAGCTTATGAAAATGGTACTAGGGCCGGAATGACACAATGGTCGCAATATCCAGCAGTAGCCCCAAGTTCAAACATAATAGCAACTGCTCAGATAGATGCGTATCTTGCGGCTAATCCTTATTTAAGCGCTGGAACTTTTGAAGCGCAACTGCAACAAATATCAGTTCAAAAATGGATATCTTTATTTGGTGATGATTACGAAGTATATGCTAACTGGAGGCGCACGGGATACCCAGTATTAACACAGGTGAATTATCCGGGTAATGTAACCGGTGGTAAAATGTTCCGTCGCTTTTCCATACCGCTTGCAGAGAATCTTTTGAACCAGGCCAATTACCTGGATGCTCTTAAACGACAGGGTTTTTCTGAGTCAACCGGTGATAACTTATTAACGAGAGTGTGGTGGGATAAACCTTGATAATAATTAATAATTAATGGTTAATTGTTAACTGGATCGCTAAGAAAAATAATGAATAAACAATAGGCAGTGAAACTTTGGCATAGAATATTGAACATTGTTGTTGAATATGAAAAATAATATTTATAACTGCTTAAAGAAATGGTCTTCCTGAAAGCGGGTAGGCACCTTCTCTTAATAACTTTAAAATTTTAAAAATGAAACGGCGAGATATTCTTAAATTTTTTACTGCTGCACCATTGACCGGAAGTATTATTGGTACGATCTTTTCGGTAAGTTCTGCTAAGGCCGCACCGCCTAAGGCCAAGCGCGACCTGATCAAAGAACTGGGCCTGCGCACTTTTATAAATGCTGCGGGAACTTATACTACTATGACGGCTTCTTTAATGCACGAAGAAGTGCTCGATGCAATTTCTACTTCCGCCAAGGAATTTATTATGCTGGAAGAAGTGCAGGATAAAGTAGGCGAGAAAATTGCGGTGTTATGCCATGCCGAGTCGTCTATGGTAACTGCCGGTTGTTGGTCAGCGTTAGTACTTGGTACTGCTGGGGCGCTTACCGGGATGGATGAAAAGAAAGTGGCGATGTTACCTAACGTGGAAGGCCTTGATAAAAATGAAGTGATTGTTCAGAAGGGGCATAATCACGATTATATTCACGCACTTACCAATACCGGCATTAAGCCGGTGGTAATAGAAACCCGGGAAGAGCTGGAAAAGGCAATCAATCCAAAAACAGCGCTGATGTATTTTTTAAATGAAAGTTCACCTCATGGGTTGATCCAGCATGCTGAATTTTTAGCGGTAGCTAAAAAGAATAATATTCCTACAATTATCGATATTGCCGCAGATGTACCGCCAGTTGAAAATCTTTGGAAATATACCGAAATGGGATTTGACCTTGTTTGCATTTCCGGTGGCAAAGCATTGTGCGGTCCGCAAAGCGCCGGATTACTCATTGGGAGAAAGGACCTGATTGCAGCTGCC
>JBDSBP010000361.1:0-5496 GCA_039921525.1 Chitinophagaceae bacterium
TCTCTAATGTCTTTCATAAAACCAACTCCTGGATCCGTTTTTGAAGTCAGGTATTCAGGGTCCACTTCTTTCCACAATGGATCGCCAATGTACTGTTTATATTCATAATGGCCGATCAAATATTTAACAGGGTATTTTGCTACGAGATAACGGATTAATGCTTCATTTGATTTTAACTGGGCTTCGGTAAGAAGTGCTTTGTCGCTACCCACATTTTCAACACCAATCGCACAATAGTTCAATCCGATAACATGGCGTGCGAAGGCAGTATCCGGGAGCTGCCGGTATATGGTACCATCCCTGTCAATTAAAAATTGGGCGGCAACATTTAGGCTGCTGGAAGCTGCAATTTCTTTACGGCTTCCCGGCAATATTGCGGGATTCATAACATTGAAGGATGCTTCGAGTGTTGGTATTGCTGTCCAATGCAACACGATCATCTGCGGTTTGATGAATGGAGTTGACTGGTGAATATTATATCTTTTTTCCAGATATTCAAGAGAAAGTTTTTTGCGTTCTTCATCAAAAACAACGGGTTTGTCTACGATGCGAAAGGCAGTCTGGCAGCTACTATCGATAATAAAGGAATTGTAAGAATAAGTAAAGCGAATACTTTTGAAAGCATGATTTTAGTGATTATTTGATTAGTGCGGGATCGAGATAAGTGCCATAACGCGTGGCGTTACCTATCCTCCAGAAATATTGGTAGAGAGTTTCAGATACTTTTTCAACTACCTGTTTTGCCTGGCCATCTACTTTATAATTTTCCATAATGGCCACTGCGTATGGACGATCCTTCAGGTTTATAATGGCCCATTCTGTTGAAACGCCAAAAAGTGATCCTGGTTTAAAGACAATAGGAACGTTTGCCGGAATGCCGGTAGCAATGCGGCTACCTTCGCGGTCTTTTTTGGCAATCATTGATAATATTTCAGCAGATGTTGTTTTATCGATGAACTCACCTTTGTATAATAACTGCAGTATTTTAGCGGCTTCAGCCGGAGATGAGATGTTTTCATCTCCCCGTCCTGATGCTTTGGTATCGATCATTTTTCGTTGTACACGGGTGTTTTTAAATCCAAGAGATTGTAATGTGGCATTGATATTATTCATACCTACCATGTCGATGATAGCGTTGGTAGCCGTATTGTCACTAAGTACCAGCATCAGCACACAAAGATTCCGGATACTTAATGATGAAGCATCCGGAAGATCTTTGAGTATGCCCGATCCTCCAACAGCAGTATGGGGATCGATAGCACGCAGATCAGTAAGGGCAAACTTTTTCAGCGAGGCTTGCTTATAAACTTCCATCAGAATGGTTATTTTGATAGCGCTGGCCTGCGGAAAAACAAGGTCTTCATTTATTCCAAATGATTCTCCACTGGTAAGGTCAATAGCCGTCAAGCCTGTGATGGCGGGCGAAGCATCTATGATTTCGTGGAGTTGTTTATTGGTTTTTATTTTCAATGATTCTTTGAATTGGTTTTGAGCGATTGATGTTGTATTAATTAATACTATTAGCAGGATTACGTATGAGATATGTAAGTATGATGTTGGAAGTAATCTTTTCAATTCGATTTATTTTAGAAATTTAATCAACAGCCGTTGGAAAGCTTACATAACCAACCTGTAAGTGAGATAGCCCTATCTAGCCCTCCATATTCAAGGCTACCGTTAGAACACTTCTTATTTTATATTATGCATAGTTATCAAGGCTTAAAGATAGTTGAAAACTATGGGTAAGCTCTGAAAGGGCTAAATATACCAGCACAGTGCTTCACCCTGTGCTAGCATATTTAGCCCTTTCAGGGCTTTGTACAATTTACAACAATCATAAGAGTCGGAATTTTCGTGTAACAAAAGAAAAGATGTGCCCTAACGATGGCTTTATTCAAGAAGGGGATGTTGGATTCCGTTGCGCAGCACGGAATACAACGGGGATGGATGCCTCGGGGTGTAACCGACAAATGGTGTGCGAGACCTAAACAACCTAGATTATCAGGTAACATTCCGCTGCAACCGCCCCCATTCGGAAACGTGCTTCGCATCGCTTCCGAACGTCTCCTTCTAGAATAAGGAGGGGAAGGTAGATCAATCACTCCGTCCCGTGATCAAAACCTGAAAAATTTGTTTTATATTGTAATTTAATAATGTTGTCTCGACACTTAAAGCCTTCTTCAACTGCCCTTCTATGAGATTGTGTTTTATGAACTGCTTACTGTTTGTTTTAACCTCCTGTTATTTTTCTTCAAAAGCAATTGGACAGATAACTGAAAAGGATAGTATCATTTTCCAGGCTTCCATTAAAAATGCATTAACTGTTTACCATAACTTCATGCCTAATCCGTCAGGCTTGTATAATGGTAGCCAGTATATCAGCTATGCGCACCTGATAAAGGATAACCATCCTTATTTTCAGTCAGATTCCATGAACAAGGGCACTATAACATATGACAGCGTTTTGTTCGAGAATGTTCTTCTCCTGTATGATATAGTGAAGGAACAGGTGGTGATTAACGATCCTTATAAAATTTACAAAATTTGTTTAATAAATGAAAAAGTAAATGAGTTCTCGGTGTTGGGCCGCACCTTTATCCGACTCATCAGGGATAGTTTAAATAGGAATATTCTTAGTACCGGCTTCTACGACAGATTATACCAGGGTAGTATTACCCTGTATGAAAAAGAAATAAAAAAACTGCAGGAAGTAATTGTGAGCCAGGAACTGCAGCGAATAATATACCCGATCAACAATTTTTACCTGGAGATCGGTGGCAAATTTTACTCGATAAACCGTAAGAAAACCTTACTAAACCTATTGCAAAAAAACCGGAGAAAAGAAATTCAGCAATTCATTCGAAAAAATAAATTAAACTATCGTCGGGACAAGGAAAATACACTGTTGAAAGTAGTGAAGTATTATGATGAACTGCAGGGTGTCGGTAACAAAAAATAGCTTGATAAATACCTTGGGTGAATTGAACCTGACAAAATATAACTGATGAAATATTTGTATGCATTCTTTTTCCTTTTTTATTGTTTATGCATTCTTGTATCTGAATCCCACGCGCAAAATAATAAGGGGAGCTTGATTACCGGGGATTTCCAGGCGATCACCATCGAGCAATTAGTAGAGCAGCTCGAAAAGCGAACGGCTTATCACTTTTATTACGATACCGCGCAATTTGACAGCTTGCACATTGAAATGATTTCCGTTACAGACCAGCCGCTATCGACGGTGCTGCAAAAAGCGTTTGAGAATACCGTTTATAATTTTTCGATCTATAAAAATAAACAGGTGTTTCTCACAAAAGGATTAATGGTAAAAACAGAACTGCCTGAAAACTTTTACAATAAGCCAGTTAGCGGAAGTCAAAAACTTAAAACAGACACAGTCACTAATTTCCTGGAACAAGGCAGGAACGTGCTGAAAGCCACTCTTGAAAATAAGATATATGAGATAGGGGACAAGGCTGCCCCTAAAACGATGGGTAATGCGTCTGTCGCAGGTTACGTGCGGGATGTAAAAACGGGGGAACCTGTAATAGGGGCTTCCATCTTCCTGGAGAATTCTCGCATAGGTGTTGCAACGGATCAGTTTGGTTATTACTCCTTTTCCTTACCCAAGGGAAGGCATGTAATGAACCTCCAAAGCATTGGAATGAAAGATACAAAACGACAGTTAATGTTATATTCCGATGGCAAGCTGGATATTGAATTGCAGACACAGGTGATGACCTTAAAAAATGTAATAGTATCTGCAGAAAAGGCAAGCAACGTCAAGGGCCTTCAAATGGGATTGCAAAAAATAGACATCAAAACCATAAAGCAGGTGCCCGTAGTATTTGGTGAAGCCGATTTACTGAAAGTCTTGCTAACCCTTCCCGGAGTTAAATCGGTAGGGGAGGCAAGCACCGGTTTAAATGTGAGGGGCGGATCGACCGATCAGAACCTGATCCTATTTAATAATGCCACAATTTATAATCCTTCTCATTTCTTCGGCATGTTTTCGGCTTTCAACCCGGAAGTAGTAAAGGATGTTGAGTTATATAAAAGCAGCATTCCTGCAAGGTTTGGTGGCCGCCTTTCTTCGGTGGTAGATATCAACAGCCGGGAAGGCAACAAAAAAGATATTTCCGGTTCGGCAGGTATCGGCGTATTAACCAGCCGTGTTAATATAGAAGGTCCGCTGGTAAAAGATAAATCATCTTTTATTTTAGGTGGCCGTGCCACTTATGCCAACTGGTTATTGAACCTGCTGCCCGATCAGTATAAAAATAGCCGGGCCGGATTTTATGATGTTAACCTCAATATTAATCACCAGGTCAATGAAAAAAATACCATCTATTTTACCGGCTATTTAAGTAAAGACCGTTTTAACCTGAATACGGATACTGTTTATAATTATGGCAACCGGAATGTTTCTTTCAAATGGAAACATATATTTTCCAATAAAATGAATAGTATTGTAACTACGGGTTACGATCAGTATACGTATAATATTTCCAGTGAAAAGAACCCGGTGAACGCTTATAAAATGAGTTTTGATATCAACCAGGCTTACCTCAAGGTGCATTTTAATTATTATCTCAATACAAAAAATAATGTTGACTTCGGATTGAATTCAATCTATTACAAAATGCATCCCGGTTCGTACCTGCCTTTAGGGACAAAATCTTTAGTGGCGCCAGATATAATGCCTGCTGAACAGGCTTTGGAAAGTGCATTGTATGCTAGCGATCGATACACAATTACGGATGATTTTTCTATAGAAGCAGGTGTCAGATATTCACTGTACAACTATCTTGGCCCGAAACAGGTAAATAATTATGCACCTGGTTTTCCTAAAACAGAAGCGAACATAATCGATAAGACTTCTTACCACAAAGGCGATTTTATAAAAACGTATAAGGGTCCTGAATTCCGGCTATCAGCCCGTTATGCGCTTTCTCCCAATTCTTCCATCAAGGCTGGCTACAATACACAGCGGCAATATATCCATATGCTTTCCAACACTGCGGCTATGGCACCTACGGATGTATGGAAACTGAGCGATCCCAATGTCAAACCGCAATATGGTGACCAGGTATCCGTTGGATTCTATCAGAATTTTAAATCCAACACTATTGAAACGTCCGTGGAAGTATACTATAAAAACATTAAGGATTATCTCGATTACAAAAGCGGCGCCGTGCTCGTATTAAATCAACATGTTGAAACGGATGTGATCAGTACACGCGGCAAAGCCTATGGAGTAGAACTCCTCGTTAAAAAATTAACCGGCAAACTGAACGGGTGGATAAGTCGATCAGAATAACACCATATTCCCGTTAGCTGACAAGGGCAAGGGTGTTTACAGTGCGGACGCGTTAAATTTTAACCCTGTGCAGAAATACCGGTTGCGTATTAAAACGGCTGCCGGTACTGAATATTTATCTGATTATGTAGAATTAAAAAAAACACCTGCTATCGACAGTGTGAACTGGAAAAGGG
>JBDSBP010000362.1:0-10702 GCA_039921525.1 Chitinophagaceae bacterium
CCCTGCGCAATTTATTTCCACGGTCCCGGCTGGTGAAAAGGTGCAGGATTTAGGAAACTCTTACTGACTGTTACTAAAATAGGGCACTTCGTCATGGGAGTTGTTATCCTTTTGTTGCCAGTAAGCAAGTGTAACCACATGTCCGCCCTGAACTTTCAGTAGCCTTCCAAAAATTGCGTTAGTAGGATTAAAAGTCACATCCGTTACGCCTATAGTGAACGTTTCAGGTGGCGGTGGAGGTGGAACCGGGGGAGAAGTTTCTACGGGGACTTCCAAACCAGCCACCGGAGCCGGTTTTGGCGCGGCTACCACTTTTGGTGGCGGGCTCGGCACAACAACCACCGTAAAATGATTGTATTCAAGTATCCTTTTCAGGAAGGCTACCCTCTCCGGTGAAGCGAGTTTTTCCACGATGGCACATTTAATGCCATCCAGTTCATCGAATGTATGATTTTGATTAATGGCCATCACAATTAAATGGAATTAGCAATCAGCATCGGCTTCAACCCTCAACCCTCATACCTCACACCTCACACCTACTGACTTAGTGAATAAATATAATCATAAATCCATCCTGCAATTCCTGTAACTACGATGCCCGACAAACAAATAATCATAGATATTTTTGGAAATACAGGTACGGTTAATTTCTCTATTGGACTCTCATTACTATCCATAAAAACAGCTTTAACCACAACCAGGTAATAATATAATGATAATACCATGTTGAGGGCGGCAATAGATATGAATATATAATTACCCTTTCCGGCTCCTGCAATTAACAAAAAGAATTTACCAAAGAAACCTGCCGTTGGTGGAATGCCAGCAAGGGAAAATAAAGATATTGCCAAAATGCATGACAAAAAGGGATTGGCAGCATACAATCCTTTATAATCGCTAATATTTTCTTTGCCAGTTTGAGAACTGATAACCGCCACCACCGCAAACGCGCCAAGGTTCGAAAAAATATATACAAGGATAAAGTACACCACAGAAGCTGTGCCGGCCACCGAACTACCGCTGATACCTACCAAAACAAAACCCGCCTGGGCAATAGATGAAAAAGCCAGCAATCTCTTCAGGTTATTTTGACGGATAGCAAAAAGGTTTCCAACCAGCATAGTTAACACAGATAAAATAAGTACTACCCGGTACCATGTTTCCGACATGGGATTAAATACGCTGTATAAAACCGACACCAATACAAAAAAGAAAGCCCCCTTCGATATTACAGATAAATAAGCCGTGATGGCTACGGGAGCACCCTCATACACATCGGCCGTCCATAAATGAAAGGGAACTGCGGAGATTTTGAAAGCAAAACCAGCCATCAACAAAATAAACGCGAATACCTGCAAAGGGCTTCCATCCAAATGTTGTGCAATACCATTAAATTGTGTAGAACCGGTGGTTCCATATATGAATGAAATACCCAATAATAAAAACCCTGATGAAAATGCAGAAGAAATAATAAGTTTCATAGCAGCTTCAGACGATTGCCTTTTCTCAAGATCGAAATTAACAAGTGCTGCCAGCGGAATGGTAGACAATTCTAACCCCAGGTAAAACATCAGCAGGTTGCCTGCCGAAATCATAAAGAACATTCCGAGTAACGTACTTAAAAGCAATATATAAAACTCAGGCATATGCCGGTGTTTTTTCAACCAGCCATGAGCTAGCAGGGAAATTATAAGGAGACCAAGATTAAGGATATTTTTTTCCAGTACAATCAGCTTATCTGTTCTGAACATATCATTAAACAATACCCCATCCTTCTGAAAGAAAAAACCTGCAACGAGATTTATTAAAAGCAGGAAATTTATAAAATTCAGTAATGATTCATTGCTCCATTCTTTACTGGCTACCTTAGTAAATAACAGAAAGATGATAATGATCGTTACAATCAATTCCGATTTCATTAATGTCAGCAAGTCGTTCATATAATAGTTTCAGTTTTCGAGTTTCGACATTCTAATGTGCAGAACTCAAAAACCATTGCTTGTAATTTTTTTAATAATTAAATCGGTTGCGGGTGCTACCAGGTCATAGAGCCAGAACGGAGTTACCCCAATGATAACAATTCCGGCTACCAGTATTAGGGATGCCATCTTTTCATTCCAGCTGGCATCTGCCAGTCCATTAAAATAGTTGTGGGTGACCGGCCCCATAACCGTTTGACCAACGGCCCTGAGAATATATACTGCAGTAACAACAATGGATGCACAGGATAAAATGGTGGCTATACGATATAACGCCCCAGGGCGCTGCCAGGAACCCATGAATACCGTTACCTCGGCCACGAAGCCACTAAGGCCGGGTAATCCAAGTGAACATAATCCTGCAAGCACAAATACTGTTGAGATGAAGGGCATCATCTTTAATAATCCGCCCAGCTGCGCCACCATCCTCGTATGCGTTCTACTATAAATCATTCCTATGGCAGCGAAGAAAAGCGCTGTCATAAGACCGTGAGAAACCATTTGCATCACAGCACCCGTGAAGGCGGTTTTGGTGAGCATGCCGATACCTAACAAAACAAAACCGCAGTGGCTGACACTTGAATACGCATTGATATATTTCAAATCCTTTTGCATCATAGTGGCGAAGGCGCCGTATATAATGGCAATAGTTGCCAGAACAATAATTACCGGTGAATATTCCTGTGCTGCATCTGGCATTAAATAGGTGGCCACGCGTAAACACCCATAGCCTCCCAGCTTCATGGAAATACCTGCCAAAAACATGGACGCTGCCGTAGGCGCAGAAGAATGCCCGTCCGGCACCCAGGTATGAAAAGGAAACAACGCGCCAAAAATTCCAAAACCAATAAAGACAAACGGGAAAAATATTCTTTGCGTTTCCAGCGGAATGTTCATTTGAGATATCTGTAGCAGATCAAAGCTATGTGAACCATCGCCGGTATTGGTGCTGAAATACAATCCTATTAAACCCACAAACACCAATGCCGATCCCCCCATCAGCATCAGTGCCAGCTTCATGGCGCTGTATTCTTTTTTACCACTACCCCAAATTCCTATTAAGAGAAATTTAGGAATTACCGCTACTTCTAAAAAGAAGAATAGCGTAAACAGGTCCAGTGAAATAAAGAAACCATATGCACCAAGACTTAAAAAAATCAGTAAGAAATAAAATTCCTTACTCATTGATTCGAGTGACCATGATACCAATATGCCTGCTATTACTATAAAGGCTGTCAGTAATATCATGGCAATAGAAATGCCGTCAACTCCTATATGATAATTAATATGAAGGTTACTAAACCAGGCCTGGTTATACTCAAACAACATGGGAGCAGTATTCCCTGAAGAGCGTTCCTTGCAGTAATCAACCAAAAGAACCGCTGATAGTAACAGTTGCAATGATGCACCGCTTAATGCTACCACTCTGACCTGCTTCGATCCCCTGCAAAACAGTATTGCCATTGCCGTGAGAAAAGGAACCAAAATAAGTAAAGATAGATTCATGTTCAATATTTAGGACCTGTTTTTGAATTCCGCGGTTTTAACTGTTCTGTAAAATCCGTTTTCAGATCTTCCAGACATATATAAGCAACACTGTTAATCCGGCTATACCGGCAAAAAAATACAACGCATATTGCTGCACCTTACCTGATTGCACAGTTTTGATTCTTTCTGAAACGGCCCCTGTAAACGATGCAAGCAAATTCACCGAGCCATCTACAATATTGGTATCTATCCATGCTGCAGGTCTTCCCACGAGGTTGAAAATAATCTTTTTAGTAAGGAAGATATATACCTCATCCATATAAAATTTTTTATAAGCTGCTTTATAAAGGCCACCCAGTGACGCAGCAATCTTTTCGGGCCCGTTATTTCTTTTTTGATAAAGCCATTTGGCTAATAAAATGCCGGTGACTGCCAGTAAAAGTGGCGCGATGGAAAAACCTATACTAAGATTGGTTTTTAATGGATCGCCATCTGAAGTAACATAATTTGCGAACGGCACAAACCCCGCCAGCAAAGCGCATATAGCCAGTATGATTAGCGGTATTTTCATCGTTAATGTACCTTCTCCATGATTCGAGCTTACCGGGTGTAACGGCTCCGGCGAAGATGTTGTAGCATAGAAAATAGAAAAATATAATCTAAATATATAAAAGGCAGTTAAGCCTGAAGTGAGCAGGGCGATGCTAAAAATAAATTTATCCGCCTGAAACGCAGCATGCAGTATTTCTTCTTTACTAAAGAAACCGGAAAACGGAGGGAGCCCAGAGATGGCTAAACATCCTACCAAAAAACAAATATTTGTAATAGGCATTATTTTCCGAAGGTTACCCATGTTTTTAATTTCATTACTATGCACAAGGTGTATCACTGCGCCTGCACAAAGAAAGAGTAACGATTTAAAGAAAGCATGCGTAAAGAGATGAAACATAGAAGCCATATATCCCAAACCCTCTTCACCACCATATTTTGAAACCCCTAATGCAAACATCATAAAACCTATCTGCGACATGGTAGAGTAAGCCAGCACCCTTTTAATATCCGTTTGCGTACATGCAATAACCGCCGCCAACAGCGCGGAAAAAGCACCTGTATACATCACCATTTTCAAAGCCCCCGGATCAGAAAGTGCATACACGGGAAACAACCTGGCCACCAGGTAAACACCCGCTACCACCATAGTAGCGGCATGTATTAAAGCCGAAACAGGTGTTGGCCCTTCCATTGCATCAGGTAACCAGATATGAAGGGGAAACATAGCCGATTTGCCTGCACCGCCAATAAATACCAGCACCAGCCCCCAGGTAAGCGCGGAAATTCCAAGGAATGAAGCTGCCGTGATATTTAAGAACTGCGGCGATTGCGAAGTGAGCCTGCTGATCAGAGTTTGAAAATCCAGCGTTTCAGCATGAAACGACAAGATCAAAATACCTACCAGGAATCCAAGGTCTGCAAAACGGGTTACAATAAACGCTTTTTTGGAGGCGGCCACCGCCGCAGGCTTATCGAAATAAAAACCAATTAGTAAATAGGATGAAATACCCACCAGCTCCCAGAAAATATAAAGCTGGAAAATGTTAGCAGAAAGCACTAACCCTATCATGGAGAAAGTAAAGAGCCCGAGAAAAGCGTAATAGGTTGCAAACCGCTCTTCACCCTTCAAATAACCCAAGCTAAAAATATGCACCATTAATGAAATGAACGGTACGATCACGATCATCATTACTGAAATAGGATCCAGTAAAATACCCATATCAACGGAAACATTCGAGGAAAACTGCAGCCAGGTATATTTCATGGCAATGATCTGCTGGTAGTGTCCATTTACATTTCCTCCCTCAAAAAAATATTGATAAGCAGTATAAAAAGCCAGTAAGCACGAAATCGATAAAATGGCGGTTCCGATGATACCGGAAGAAGCACTGAAATATCTTCTGCCAAACAAACCCAAAAGCACAAAACCTGCCAATGGCAAAATCGGTATTAGTGCTATGTACGTGTAGTGTGGCATGACCGTTAGTTATATCAATAATGGATTAATAAATGATCGATTGGTAAACTGTTGACTAAAACCTATAAGGTTTGCGTTTCTTATTGCTAGCACCCCGTGTTCAAACCTTATAGGTTTGCACAGCCTCCTGCCGAAAACACAATCCTAATTCAAGGAACGAAATAGTAAACCGAATTCCAATCAATATTTCATCTCTCCCGCGTCTTCAACATCTATTGACTGATGGCTCCTATATAAATTGATAATAATTGCAATGGCAACGGCTGCTTCAGCCGCCGCAATAGTAATGATAAATATGGTAAAGAAAATCCCATCCAGTTTATCAGGATAAAGATATTTATTAAACGAAACGAAATTGATATTCACACTATTCAACATTAACTCTATAGACATGAGCATAGTGATCATGTTTCTCCTGGTAAATAATCCATACATACCTGTAAAAAACAGAGCGGTACTTAAGAAAAGAATATGTGTCAGCGGAATCTCATTCATAAGCGGCTTTCAGCTATCAGCCTTCAGCTATCAGCTTGGGCATAAAGCTATTTTTATTTTTAACTAGCGTATTTTAATACAATTGATCTATAACTTGCACCTCAAAATTTATAGCCGATAGCCGATAGCCGATAGCCGATAGCCGATAGCCGATAGCCGATAGCCGATAGCCGACAGCCCATATCTAACTCTCCACCTTCATTGCAATCACAATACACCCTATCATCGACGCCAGCAACAATATACTCACCACTTCAAATGGCAATATGTACCCATGTTCTGATGTACTCAGTAATTGCGTACCTATGTTAGAAACACTTACCGCAGTAGCTGTTGCTGAAGTTGGTTGAAAACTGTATTGTTGTATAAGAAAATAGGTCAACACAAAACCGGCAATCACAGAAAGCAATGAAAAAAATATCCTGCTGCGTGTCGGTTTTTGCAATTCCTTACCTGATTGCTGCGTTAAGAAAATAGAAAAAATGATCAGCACCACTATTCCTCCGGCATATACCACTACTTGCACTGCAGCAATAAACTCCATCTGCATCCAAAAAAATAATCCGGCAATACCTATCAAAGAGAACAGTAAAAAAATAGCAGACCTGAAAATTTTCCGGGTGGAAACAGCCAATATGCCCGTGACCAAAATAAACACGGAAAGCAGGTAAAATATTATGGCATATGCGCTCATTATTCGATACCCTCCTTAAGTTTTGATCCGGGTTTATTTAATTTTTTTGTGAGGAGGCTCCGGTCAAAAACACTATGCTCAAAATTCTGCGCCATTTTGATAGCATCCGTAGGACAGGCTTCAATACATAAATTGCACATGGTACATAACTCCAGGTGATAAACAAATGTATCTATTGCTTTCTTTTTCTTGCCCTCGGCATTGGTTTCGAATTTAGTGATAATCTTAATAGTTGCGTTAGGACAAGCCAGTTCACATGCCGTACAACCCGTGCATCGATGTTCATTATTCTCATCATGCGGCATCACTACTTCACCCCGAAAACGTTCGGGCAAATTCATGGTAGCACGATTATCGGGGTATTGTTGCGTAACGATCTCCTTGTGATGTGTAAAATAATAGCCCGTCAGTTTCATCCCTTTCAATAAGGACTTCACCGCTCTTGCAATATCTGTAATATATTTTTTCAGGAACATCATTAAAGATTCAAGTTACCGATTTTTATATTTAAAAATACCAACCCTTTATAGCAACCAAAGTGGTTAACAATAAATTAAACATACTTATTGGCAGCAGATATTTCCATTCAAGATGCAATAACTGGTCAATACGCAAACGGGGAAAGGTCCAACGGAACCACATGATCAAAAAGATGAGCGCGAAGGTTTTGCCCATGAACCATATCGAAGATGGAATGTAATCCATAACATGGTTAAATGCAGTGGCGTTGCCGAAATGAAGCGGCATCCAGCCACCAAAAAACAGCGTGGCGCCAATGGCGCACACAATAAAAATATTCACATACTCCGCCAGGAAAAATAGCGCGAATTTCATTCCCGAATATTCAGTATGGAAGCCGGCAGTAAGTTCTGACTCGGCTTCGGCAAGGTCAAAAGGTGCACGGTTGGTTTCGGCAGTTACAGCAATAATAAAAATCACAAAGGAAATGACAGCGGGAATATGTCCTTTAAAAATCCACCAGCCGTTTTGTTGCGATTCTACAATTTCAGAAATCTGTAAACTTCCTGAAAGAACTACTATTGAAATGATGGAAAGGCCTGCAGACAATTCATAACTTACAATCTGTGCTCCGCTACGCATGGCGCCCAGCAGGGAATATTTATTATTGCTGGCCCAGCCTGCCATCAGGATGCCGATCACTGAAAGAGAAGAGATAGCAGACACATAAAGCACGCCAATGTTAATATCCCAGATGCGAAACCCTTTGGCAAATGGTATAGGTGCCAGGATCAGCATGGCAATGATCATTACAATGAAAGGCGCCAGGTTAAACAGGAATTTATCAGCTCCGTCCGGAGTCAGGCCCTCTTTAACCGCTAATTTCAGGGTATCCGCCACCGTTTGAAACATACCACCCGGCCCTACCCTGTTAGGACCTAACCGTATTTGCATAAAAGCGGAAACCTTTCGTTCCATCAATACCAGCACCAATCCTAACACAGCAAATAATGTAATCGCGCCAAGTCCTATAATTAAATATTCAACCAACAACGCCATGCCGGGATTGAAGACACCGTAAAGCCATTGATGGATGGAGTTTGTTATGTTTTCTAAACTTGGCATGCGAGGAATTAATTACGAATTACAAATTACGAATTGTTTGTAAACTACCGATCAATGTCTGGAATTACTAAGTCCAAAGATCCCATGATGGCTACCAGGTCGCCGATCTTATGTCCCCGGGCCATATGGTCGAGGGCAGAAAGATTGGAAAAACCGGGAGAGCGAAATTTAATCCGGTAGGGAGTTGTTCCTCCCTCACTGACTATGTACACACCAAATTCCCCGCGGGCTGTTTCTATTCTTGAGTAAAATTCTCCCTTGGGAAGTTTCAACACCGCTTTTGTCTTAGCCTGGAACTCTCCTTCGGGAATAGTATCGATCAATTGTTCTACGATGGAAAGTGATTGACGCATCTCCTGCAAACGCACCAGGTAACGGGCAAAACAATCACCGCCACTCTCTATCACTTCTTCGAAATTTAGCTCTTTATATATTTCATAAGGATATAATTTTCTTATATCGCAACTCACACCGCTGCCTCTTGCCGTTGGACCTGTGCAACCATATGAAATGGCATCTGCTTTGGAAATATAACCAATACCTTTCATGCGGCTTTGAAAAATTATATTCCCGGTTACGAGTTCATCGTACTCGTCTATTTTCGATTTGAATAATTGTATGAACTCTTTAACTTTTTTCTGGAAATTAGGATGAAGGTCAAACATAACACCACCGGGAACCATGTAATTCATGGTAAGACGCGCTCCGCAGGTTTCTTCCATAATGTCGTTGATGGCTTCCCTTTCGCGAAAAGCATGAAAGAAGGGTGTGATAGCTCCCAGGTCCATAGCCATCGCTCCCCACCATAGTTGGTGGGAAGCGAGGCGGGTAAGTTCATTCATCAATACCCTGATCACTTTCGCTCTTGGGGGAATCTCTACCTGTAGTCCTTTCTCCACACATAAAGCACAACCATGATTATTAATATGAGAAGAAAGATAATCCATCCTACTCGTTACATAAATGAACTGGCGATAAGACAGGCTTTCGCACATTTTTTCAATAGAGCGATGGATGTAACCAAGATGTGGTTCCACCTTCTTGATAGTTTCTCCATTGAGGGTTATGACAAGATGCAAAACACCATGCGTGGAAGGATGCTGTGGTCCTATATTTATTATAAGATCGCCCTCTGCTGTTGTGCCTATTTCTTCAATCATAATGAGGTGTGAGGTATGAGGTGTGAGGTATGAGCTGTCAGCGATCAGCTATCAGCTTTCAGCCATCAGCTATCAGCTTTCAGCTAATTTCAATCACAATAAATTAAACATTTTTAATATTACGAATTTAATATACAACTCTCAATGTTACATTAACCATTAACCATTAACAATTAACAATTATCCATTAAATCACAGCTTTATCATATTCACCGCATCCTCATAATCTTTTCTCAGCGGCCATCCCTTCCAGTCGTCTGTCATGAAAAGTCTGCGCAGGTCGGGATGATCTATGAAGATAACACCAAAAAGATCATATACTTCACGTTCATGAAACTCTGCAGTTTTCCAGATATCCGAAACAGTTCTTACAGCCGGGGTATTTTTATCAAGTTTTGTTTTTACAACCAGCGTATGTCGTTCAGTGGTTGACGTTAGATGCATGACCATAGTAAAATGTGTTTTCCAGTCAATGCAGGTAAGACAAAATAAGTAATCAAAATCCAACCCTTCCGTGGAACGAAGCTGTAGTGCAAAGTCATTCCAGCTTTCATGTTCAATGACAACAGTGAGCCATTCCGGTGACTCCTCAAAGTTTACAGCTGGAGATAATTCGGCAATTTTTAATTTTAAAGCTTCGTTAGTCATCATTCGTAATTCATAATTCGTAATTCGTAATTGAATTGAGCTACGAACTTTTTATTTGTTCTCTCGTGGCCCCGCTTTTTATTCTATCCTGCAAAGATATCAGGGCGTGTATTAAGGCTTCGGGCCGGGGTGGACAGCCGGCAATATAAATATCTACGGGTATTATGTGATCGGCACCCTTCACTACGGAATAGGTATTGTAGAAAAAAGGACCACCACTGGTAGCGCAGGCTCCCATGGCTATAACATATTTAGGATCGGCCATCTGGTCGTATAATCTTTTCAGCACCGGTGCCATTTTGTTCACGATTGTACCGGCGATAATGATCACATCCGCCTGCCGCGGCGAGGCACGGGCTACTTCAAATCCAAAACGCGACCAATCATATTTAGCTGCCGCGGTAGACATCATTTCAATGGCGCAACAACTGGTTCCAAATACTAGGGGCCAGAGTGAATTGGAACGAGCCCAGTTGATCACTTCATCCAGCTTGCTGATCACAATGCCACCGCCCGCGGTTGGATGCACTTCCCCTGGAAATGGATCAGTACTTGTTATATTTGAAAGAGTTCCTTCCATATTACAATTTTTTTCAATCGCCTGTTTTTCTCATACCTCAAACCT
>JBDSBP010000363.1:0-3953 GCA_039921525.1 Chitinophagaceae bacterium
GACAAAGCATTTCCCAGCTACGAAATTTTTTCAGACGAGATGACGTCGGAAGGCAACCGCGTTGTGGTTCGGGCCAGGTTCAAAGGTGTTCATGAAGGAGAATTTAATGGTGTCTTACCTACGCATCGCAAGGTTGATTTCCCCTTTGCCATCAGCTACGAGATTGAAAATGGCAAAATTGCACATCACTGGCTTATTGCAGATCAAATGGTGGTAATGGAACAGCTTGGATTAATGAATGTGCCAGCATAAACGGTTAAAAAATGCAGCTCCCAGAAACAGCCAGCTTCTCGCAGCTGCATTTATGCAAAAAGCAAATGCACTTAGATCTCAAAGCCAACAACCGTTTCAAAAAAAAATTTAAAAGCAATATGTATGCTTACCTCTGCTTGCCCTTGCAAATGACGTTGCAACAAATGAATAAAAGATCGCAATAAACGGACTAACAAAAACCTTCATCCGGGTGTAGATTTGGTAAAACTTTATAACATGGAAACACTTAAGCAAAACAAAGAATTTATTGTCCTTTATTTTAATGCCATCAGTGGTGTACCAAAAACAAGGGAACTTCTGGAGGAGTATATTTCCGATGAAGAACTAATAGATCATATTTTATTTTTTGACAACGGGTTTCCCAGCTACGAAATGTTTGCAGACGAGATAACGTCAGAAGGCAACCGGGTTGTGGTTCGGGCCCGGTTCAAAGGTGTTCATCAGGGAGAATTTCATGGTACCTTACCAACTCATCGCGAAGTTGATTTCCCCTTTGCCATCAGCTACGAGATTGAAAATGGAAAAATTGCACATCACTGGCTTATTGCAGATCAAATGATAGTGATGGAACAGCTAGGCTTGATAAATGTGCCTGCATAAGCCATTAATAAAAAAAATTTTTTTTTAATTACAATAGATTTCTGATCCGGGAATAAGCCTCCAATCCAATGGTTGTCATGAGACTTTCCAGTCCCTTTATCTAAACAATACCTTTTCAGGATTAGTCCTAAATGATTTCCCATTATTTATTTATTTAATCCCTGCACGCCTTATTATATAAAGCTGATGTGTATTGCTTTGCAGGCACCCAAAGAAATACATGCTTTTAGAAATATAAGCTTTTACCAAAGTCCTTTAGAAAAATAAGTTATTAATTCTCGAATTATAATTCAGGGTGATATTGAAACCGCCATTGATGGTAAATCAACTTTTATCAACCGTCAGTATTAATCATAAAAATCATCTTCTTTCTCATTAAAATAAAAGCTATGACTGAAATTGAAATTAAGTACAACGCACTTAAAGTTGCTTATCCGCAAATTGGCAACCCCAAGATCAACGAATCAATTTGCCAGGATGGAACAGGGCACTATCGGCGCTTCGATGGTGGCGATATCTTCTGGAGCGGCCAGCCGGGCACTCCGGCTTTTTTACTGGGCGGTTTAATCCGTGATAAGTGGGCGGCATTAGGATGGGAACATAGTAAATTGGGTTATCCTACGTCAGATGAAACTGATGCGGCCAGTGGGAAAAGCAGCAGGTTAATCAATTTCCAAAATGGCATTGTTATATGGAATAACGGATCCCCTGAAGCTTTTGCCATATATGGACCCATTTATCTGAAATGGAAAGAACAGGGTGTTGATACAGGGCCACTGGGTTTACCTCTTACCGACGAGTTAGGTATTTCAGGTGGCAGCCGCAGGTATAATTATTTTGAGGGAGGAGCAATTTTCTGGACGTCGGCAACAGGAGCAACTATCGTGAAAGGTGCTAAAATAACGGATAAAAAAGTGGCGGTTGTATTAAGTGGAGGCGGCGCTAAAGGCGATTTTCAGTTGGGCGCCCTGGCTGCACTTTATGAAAAAGGTATAAGACCATCCATTATTTGTGGAACTTCCGTTGGAGCTTTGAATGCTTTTTTGCTTGCCCATGGGGAAACCGGGTTAGACAAATTAAAGAAAACATGGTTTGGTCTTTTTCATAACGATCATATGTGGAATTTAGATGACTGGTGGATTGAAGTTGATAAGGATTTACGTGAACCAGTCGTGGCCTCATTCCGCGGCGAAAAATCTTCCCTGGATCCATTTCTTGGTACCACTGCAGGTAGTGGATTTTTAGGCGCATTTGGTGGATCGATTATCTTCGGTCCATTTGGAGCTTTGCTGGCATTTATAGGAGTATCAGCTTTAACGGCATTTGATAAAATTAAAAAATTTGCGAATTTAATTACAGGCAAGGCTCGTGCTTTACTTAACATGAAGCCCATAGAAAGGTTGTTTACTGTGCACACACAACAAAATTTAATCAATGAATGGGTAGCAGCCGGCAATCAACTGCGTTTAGCAACAGTTGCTTTGGGGTCAGGGGAACTATGTTATGTAACGGAAACAGGTGACCTGATAGACAGGGAACAAAAAAAGGTTTTGGCATCCGGGATATCTTTGATAGCAGGAGCGTTGGCTTCTTCTGCTATTGGTTCTGTTTTCCCACCTGTTAAGTTTGCAGGCGATTCATGGGTAGATGGCGGGCACCGGGAAAATGTCCCGCTAAAGTCAGCTCTGGAAATGGGGGCTACAGAAGTATATGTTATAAGTTCCGGTCCGGTTGGCAAAAATAGTAGTGTTAATTATACCGAAGAAGGTTTTATGGGTCCTAAAGACAGTTACAAAAACCTTGATGGAGAAACTATCAGGCCGTTTGATTTTGAAAACAAGTACCTTGTAGATATTGCGGTAAGAGCAATATTAGACATTACAGGTGATGAAAATGCCGCTGCTGATATTTATTCATGGATAGAAACGAAACAGGCGACCATTTACCTGATCAAACCTACATTTCCCACTCATGATATTATAACCATTGATCCTAATCTTATACGGGTGAATTATGATTATGGCTATAGGGTAGCGTCTGATGTTCTTGCAGGCATTAATAACGATATGCTTAACGTTTCTGACCAGATGGCTTTAAAGCAAGGCAGGTTACACCATTTACGGAATAGAACAATCAAAAATATGAATATACCCTGGTCTGCTGAAATTGGCACCCTTATCAGAGATATTGAATTATTAACCACTCAACGCAAAAATGCAGGTGTCAAAATAAAAGGACCGGAAGTGCAAAATCCTTATCCTATTGGCGATAGTATGCAATGTGGAGATATGCTGTTGACAGGCCAGTCTATTATATCAGCGAATGGTCAATACCAGTTAATTAATCAACCAGATAACCTGTTGGTTTTGTCGGATATTAAAAGTGGTACTCCAATATGGATGTGGACGAACCCTGACAAAATAACTTCCGGAAGCTGCGTGTTCCAGCCGGATGGTAATTTTGTGATATACGACCCTTCGTTTAAAAATGCGTTATGGTCTTCCAACGAATTTTTTGCGCCGGAAAACCGGATGAAGCATGATAATGTATTAAAAGTTGAGTCAGACGGTGTTATTAGGATTTATGAACACCAGGATATAGGTAACCCTAAAATCCTATGGCAGTCAAAGGTTACGACACCTGTTACGGGCAGCATTTTTATTGATAATCAAACCTCGATGGAAGTAACGGTGAGTTTTCATAATGTTGGCGATGATCCCAAAAGTATTTTTACTACTATAGGCATGCCTAATGGTATTGCTGCTGCCGGAAACATTACCCCGTTTAACCTGCCACTTGGGTACACCCAGATCCAGGTATCTATTAATGGGGGCCATCACAGGGCCCTGTCTTCAGGCGAAACATATCTTGTTAATTGGGATGATCGCGTTCATATTTTTAATGATACCGATTTAGCCGTTACGATCAGGTTTTTTCATCCGGGAGATCTGTTCCTTGACATTCCAATAGTAACAGCAGCCGAAAGCACACATAAATTACCACCTCATACCGACTGGTTTTGGAAGATGCCAAATGATCTTGCATCGGTTGTATACACCTGGAACAACAGAAAGGCTGAA
>JBDSBP010000364.1:0-17010 GCA_039921525.1 Chitinophagaceae bacterium
AATTCCGAGTAACAAAGATCGATTTTATTAATAAGGTTTATCTGATTTATGCAAGGAAAGATACGTCTCTTTATAAAATTGTATCTGCAAAAGACAGCTCAGCAAATTGTAAAAACATCCAGGTAAATGGAGAGTATGAATTTATGCTACATTCCCTTTTCCCAAGGCAGTTTTTAGGAAAATACGATTTATCACCCACTGCTTTACCTAACGTTGATGGAGTTATTTTTAATGACACAGGAATAACGTTAGAAAAGGATTCTGTAAATGATTTATTTGTTGCAGAAAATATAAAAGGGCTTTGTTTTTCACAGAAATAAAGGGTCGTAAACGTTCATATGCTGAAGCAGAAATGGTGATTTTCCTTCATAGCCAAGTCTATGTGGGGGCAGAATGTGAGGCTGCGGCGGTGCATGCAAAATTTCAATAATGGCGAGCCGTTGGCGCAAGCCGGCGGCTTTGTGATTTCAGGAAGCGTAAGCTTTCCGTGTAGTTGCATCTCTCAGAAAAGCATCGACGATAGCAAAGAGGTGTTTTTTCTCTTCATCCTTCAGGCTCTCGATCTCCTGCATACGTTTAAATGTTTTTTTATCCATCTTGCTGTGTACCCCTTCACCGGCCAGGTAATCGAGTGACACCCCGAAGGCATCGGCGATGCGTTTGGCAAACTCAATAGAGGGTGCAGCCTCTCCGCGTTCATACTTACCGATGATCTCCCGGCTAACGCCACTTTCTGTGGCCAGTTCAGATTGTGACCAGCCTTTTTCTATTTGCAAATCGGCTACAATCTTAGCAATATTCTTCATTTTTCTACTGTTTTATGTATGATAGGACAGCATTTAAACAAATTTACGGTAATAGCATTCATAAAAAGATAGGGCAAGACCTTGTTATATTGGTATGATGCTAAATCTTTGTGTCTTATAGTACCCAAACAGTATTTTTAAATTTTTTTTCATCATGGATATAAAGGACATCAGACAGCAGCTATCCATTGAGCAGGTGTTAGGGCATTACGGTTTAAAGCCTGATGAGAACAACAGATTGCTTTGTCCCTTCCATCCAGATAAAACGCACTTCATACACTGCAATGAATACCTACTGTTGCTTCAGCAGTAACTGCCATGCCGGCACCGGTGGCGGCCACCGCTAAACATACAGTCACCTTAAAACAGCTCTTGCCTGCAATCAGGATCAGTAAGGTATCCTTGCCTTCAGGGGAAGATGTACACAGCGTGCTATGTACTCATGATGATGCAGAAGTATTGGGCGACTTAATAGAAGCCAGAACAGATTTTTCTTTTTCAATGGAAAAGAAAAACCCGGAAATCATTACTATGCCAGCATTACAGAACATCAGCAAATTGATCACTAAAAACCCGGAGCTGCTCATTTACGATAACTGGAAAATAGTTGTAGAAAAATACTCATCAGCAACGCTGATATTCTCTTTTATAACATCCCGGGATAGTACTTGTTCCTGAAGTTGTTCAACCTTGCCCAGGAAATTGTGTACCGCTTCTTTTTGCCACTCAGAATATCTGTATCATTTTCAAAACGGACACCAGTTCCCTGACACTGATAAAGATGTTACCATACCAGCATCACAACCAGGAGCAGAAAAGACTTCATCAAAATCTGCGTTTTTGAAGTGATTGGCTACGAAGGCGAAGAGGCACAAAGGAGCTCAAAGGAATTTTCTTAGTGTTACCTGGTGGCTTTGTGACGATTCATTAGCGTTTATAAACTTCCAGGGTGATCCATCGATGATGCAACATTAGCTTTCAAATTCTGTATTAATTTTGAACTTGAGGTGTAATTACTATTTTTTAACCACTCGTTCGCCATAGCGGCGGCGCTACAAGTGTTTCTCATAAAATCCAAATAATAAAATCAAATTTTTTCTTGCCTGGTTTTGCTTTTTAAAATTGTATTGAATTATCTTATCACCGAAACCATGCAGATAAAAAGATTTATGGCATGATTATTTATATTATTTCATAAAATCATTTATTATGGGAAATATACTTTACGTTGTTGCCGTAGTCTTATTTATTGCATGGATTCTGGGCTATTTTGCTTTCCATGTTACAAGTGGATTAATTCACATTTTACTAGTGATTGCAGTGATTTCGGTTGTGTTACAATTAATTAGAGGGAACAGGAGTATCTAATTGTCAAATATTTAGATCTGATTAAACTGTTCATTTAACTTTCACTCATGTCTGACATTTTATTAGCATAGCGTGCCTTGCTAATGAAGTGTCAGACATTTCCTATTATCAGCCCGCCCATCGGCTAATTATTGATTTACATCAATTTCCATCTTCAGATTTTCTACAGATTTTCATCTAATATTCACGTAGAACATTAATTGCCGGATTTAGATCCGAAGGAATGATGATTTATTATTTTAAGCCCTTACTTATTCGCCTTTATAGAAGATTAAAAATGCGTGCTTTCATCAAGCTACTTTTTTATTCCCGGTATGTAAATCCGGCAAGAAGCCGGTTATTAAACCTATGAGCGGAAGAAAAGAACAAATCATAAACATGAATTGAACGTTGGTATAATCTGCCAGGGTGCCTAGCAGCGCTGAACCGATGCCGCCCATACCAAAAGCAAAGCCAAAGAAAAGACCGGAGATGGTACCGATATTACCAGGTATCAATTCTTGTGCATACACGAGAATGGCGGAAAATGCGGAAGCCAGTATAAAGCCTATAAATACGCTTAGTATCGTAACATATAAAAGGGGTACATGTGGCAGCAGCAATGTAAAAGGCGCTGCGCCCAATATGGAAAACCATATAACATATTTGCGCCCGAACCGATCTCCTAACGGGCCACCCAGCAAGGTGCCTCCTGCCACCGCTGCCAGGAAAATAAATAAATGCAACTGCGCCTGTTGTATCGATAATTGAAATTTATCGATCAGGAAAAAAGTATAATAACTAGACATACTTGCCAGGTAAAAGTATTTGGAAAAAATAAGTACCAGCAGGATAATAACGGCAAGGGTTATTTTACGGGAGGACAAACTATTCTCTTTCAACCCTGCAACTGTTTTCTTAGCTCGTGATATTTGGATATTTGCTGAATACCATTTACCGACCCTGTATAAAACAATAATCGCCAGCAATGCCAGTAACGAAAACCACAGGATATATTGTTGGCCGTATGGAACAATGATGAGTGCCGCCAGAAGAGGCCCGATGGCGCTGCCGGCATTTCCACCTACCTGGAAAATGGATTGCGCCAGGCCGCGTCTTCCGCCGGAGGCCATGTAAGCCACCTTTGAAGCTTCCGGGTGGAATACGGAAGAGCCGATGCCTATTAACGTGACCGCTACCAGTACAAGATAGTAATGGTGGGCTAATGCCAGCACAACGAGTCCGGCAAGGGAAATCCCCATCCCCGCTGCGAGCGAAAAAGGTTGCGGTTTTTTATCTGTATAAAAGCCAACAAGAGGTTGCAGCAGGGAAGCCGCTAATTGGAAAGTGAGCGTGATAAGTCCGATCTGCGCAAAGCTCAGCCCATAACTGGTTTTTATCATAGGATAAATAGAAGAGATGAGCGACTGGATAGTATCATTGAGCAGATGAGAAAAACTGATAGCCAGTAAAATAGGATAAACCGTTGCAGCTACAACAGGCTTGTACAGTGTTTTAGTGCCGATAGACATGATCGAATGAAGATTTTCATTACAAATGTATATATCGGTAGACAAACATTTTAAAATCCTTTGCAAACTTTTTAAGAATGAACAAGCCGGAAGCGGAAAACCGCTGCTACACCCAGCTCCACCTGGTCGCCGTCGCAAAGGCGATGCGATACCCCGTATAAATTCAACCACTTTACTTTATCTTCACAGGTATGAACTTTCAGTTTATTGCCGCTTTCAGGTAGACCACCTTTATCAGGATACAGGCGGTAAAAGTTTGTCCTGGTATCATAAACGATATAGGCATGGTTACGACTCACATGAAGGTTGGGGCTACCGGTCAGTTCGTTAAAGCCGGGCTCATCCCAGCCTAAAAAAACAATATCATTTTGCTGGATCTTACCGGACAATAATTGCGGGTTCCTGGTTCTCCCAATATAAAATTTTAATTGTTTCTGAGGGTCCAGTACATATTCACTTTGCTCTGCCTGGCCCGTCAATACCTGTAACAGCGCTTTTGCATATTGGCTGATTGCATGTTCTCCTGAACGAACTACAGTAAGACCAAAATTGGTTTTACGTATACAGTTCCCCGGTAGTTGATGTTCGGATACCACCTGACATTCAAAAGACCAATCCGGATCAATTTGTATAAAATGATTCAACAGTTTTCGCTCCAGGTGTTCTGTCTTAAACATTCCGGGCCTGTCCATATACAAAGCCAGCTGTGCAGCCTCTTCCTGTTCATGATTGCTGCAAACAATATAAAAATGAAGCCCTTTCACGGAAGCTGCTTTTTCGTCAACATACGGTTGCAATGACTGTATAATAAACCCGGCGATCGCTTCACGCAGTGCAGGCGTAGATGGCATGAATGATTGCGTTTCCAGGGGCGCCAACGGAGAAGACACATCATTGGTTACTGGTTCCTGCGAAGTTCCAAAACCTTTTTTCAACCGGTTGAGTATGTTTTTCATTTGAACTGTTTTAAAATGAAACGATGTAGGACCTCCTGCTTAAAATCCCAGCCACAACATTAGCAAGCGCAACAGCATTGGCAGAACTTTTACCTGTTTCAATTCGGATACAGGTAACTGTATAAGATTTTTTGCCAGGAGTAGGTGCAAAGAACACGTACCAGCCATCTGATTGCTTGATACCCCCAACGATTCTTTCCGGCGTGCCCGATTTACCTGCCACTATCATCTTATGTATTTTCAGCCTGCCGGGCCTGCTGGATTGATCGATCATATACTGTTTCAATAGCCATGCGAAGCTGGTATCGTTTGCAAGTTGTATACTTTCGGTGGGCGGTAACCTCTCCCCTGCTTCCTGCAACACATACCGCGATGGCTGCAATGAACCTTTATTGGCAATGGCACCGGCTATCCGTGCAATGGACGCAGGCGTTGCAGTGAGCACGCTTTGTCCCCATGCAAGGCCGGAGAACAGGCTACGGTATCGTTTTGTGGTATGTGCATAACGTGGATTATTAAACGCTTTGCGATCATTGTCAAGTGCATCCTTTCGCCAGGCTTTGAGGTCCGCCGGCTGTTTTTTTGAGTCTCGCGGAAGCGAATAATCATACCCACCGCGCTGGTTCAGTCGCATGCCGGTAGCCTCGTATAGCGAAGCCATTTGATCTTCTAAATTGTATTGATTAGCCAGTCGTATAAAAAAGATATTGCTCGAATTAACAATAGCTTCATGCATATCTACAAAAGGAACTTTTGGTATGTAAGGTTCCTGCTCCGTTTTATTATCGCGGAAGATTTCATTGCGAAAAATATCGTTATACCTTACCTCGTTAGCGGCCATCCCCATTTTATTAAAACCGGCCAGGGCGGTAAGTATTTTTATGGTGGAGCCGGGGGCCGTTGCATACGTCATTCCGAGATCTCGTTCCGTTACCGGCTTTTCGAGTTGATTTCTTTCCCGGTCCGGCAGATCTAATAGTTCAGGTGACTGCAGGTTGGGCAATGGGTTCAGCGCCGATGCCAGCACATCACCAGTTACGGCATCCAATACAACAACGGACATCCGGTTATTATGAAAGTTGCTGTTATGCAGCGAATCCTGCAGCTCGGTTTGCAAAGCAGCATCCACCGTTAGATGGATGTTGCGATCCTTATCCATTATTCTACGGATAGCTCCCCCGCTACTGTTTATTCCTTCCTTCAATCCATCCACGAGGTTAGTAAAGTCGTATCGTACTAATTGACTGGTTTGCCAATATGGTTTGGTAAATCGATCCGGTTTATATAAAGTCAACACGGTGTCCTCCACCTCGCGGGTAATTCCGAAACCTCTTAAAGCAGTAAGGTGACGGGATTCCGCAAAATAACCATTGCTTTGTCCCCAGAACAACCGGGTATTGTAATCACCTGTCCAGTAAAACAGTTGCTCTTCAAACGGGTAAAACCGATGCAATCTTTTGCGCATAAGTTCCTGCAGGTGCAACCTGCTGAGACCTGCGCGCTGCAAGGTATCCAGGTTTTGTGTTATTGCATTTGTTTCGCTGGTTGCAAGGATCAACCCGTTGCGATCATAAATGGTACCGGCGGCCAATAAACGCATTAACCTGTCAATGCGCGGGTTGTGACTGTAAACAGGCAGCCCATTTCGCATCACAACACGGGCCTGTTTCACCAGGTATTCCTTGCGATCTATAACCTGCACAAAAAATAATTTCACAGCCAGTACCACCAAACCTGATAGAAAAAATAATATCCCGGTAGCCAGCACAGGATCATAATTTTTTTGCAGGTATTCCTGCTGAATTTTCTCCCCTTCCCTGGCTGAAATACCCGCCACTAGCCCCATCGCCGCAATGTTAATGATAAGAGATATTTTACCATAACTAAGAAAAGGCACGGCCACCCCTGTCAATGGCATCAACCCCGTAGATCCTGCAGCAATCAATAGTAATTGCACACCGTTGGCGACGGCAATACCTGCGCATAAATAAAATGTGAAAGGATGCCCGGATCTGCGGGCATGCAAAAAACTCCGGTGAATTAAAATACCAAAAAGAATAAACACTGCCACTAGTCCTAGCCAGCCCAGCTCTTCGCCAATACTTGGCAGGATCATATCGGTGTGTGCAGCAGGCATGGTATTGGAAAATCCACGTCCGACACCTTGCCCTGAGAAACCACCGGCAGAAAGGGTCCAATAACTATGTGCAAGATGATCGCCTCCGTACACATCATTATCCCATTGACTTAACCAGATCTCTTTGCGCTCTCCCAGCCTGTCACCAATGCCCGGCAAACGATCACCGAATGCAAAGGCGGCAATCACCAGCAACACAATAACCGGTGCATCTGCAACGGCGGCAAAAACACCGTACCATTTTATACTGCGCAACTGCCCCTGTACCAGTAAACCTGTCATCACACCGGTAAAAACAACAATCGTGGCCAACCATCCGGATACCAGGGTTAACAACAGGCAATAACTTACCGCGGCAAGAATGGTGAAAAAAAGATTGCCCCGGGTTATACTGTAAAAGAAAAGAAATGTAAAACAAACCACCATTGCCGGACCCATATCTCCCATGATAAGGTAAAGGGCCAGGATAGTACCAATGCCGGCAAATACGCCCCAGCTACTATACAAACGCCAGCGTATATCCGTTAAATTTCGGATTTGATCGCCATTGGCCGCAAAGAAAGCCGCCAGGAAAATAAGCAACAGGTACTTTGTTATTTCACCCGGTTGAAAAATAATACCGCCCAGTTGTATATTTACTTTTACTCCACTGCCTTCAGGGCCTGTGCCAATGAAAACAGTGAGTACCGCCAGCAGGATCGCAAGTGCCAGCCAGGTCCATCCTTTCAACTGGTAAATATTTTTTTTCTTAAAATTAAACAACCCGTCAAACCACCAGCGCGAGTATATACTTCCCGCGTTTATGTTGAACAATATGATATAACCCACAAGCCCGGCGATCACTCCCTGCAAAGATTGAAATGCGTACAGTGTGTCGCGTAACGGATCCTGGATACTAAAAAGCAATAACATGGAGATGCCGCATAAGAGTAGCAGTATTGGCAGCAGGAAAATATCCGGTTGTCTTTTCTTCAGCGATAGCAACAATTGAACAAGGAAGAAAGAAAGAATTAAAACCCCGCTTATGATTTGAAAACTGGTTTTGAAACTCGCCGGAGTTCTTACTATCACCACACCATCCTCTTTCAACTGTGCATAGACGGTAGTTCCGATCAATCGTATCATATGCGGCTTTCCAGCAAAAGAATAGCTTTCGTTCCTGTTCAAACGGCTCGTGCCACGCCTGTTGCCAAATTCAAAGCCGGGTTTCATGGGCAGGACGCTGTATCCCGAATCACGTGATAAACCGGTGAATAAAAATTCCCCTTCAACATTTGTGCGGGTGTACGTAACAAGCCCCATGACCGAATCGTCCGCTGCTGCTATGTGTTGTCTTAACTGCACCAGTACGCCGGGCATAGGTTTATCCTGGAGGATCACACGTCCACTCATCTCAATATTACCAGTGGCCCGGAGTATGTATGGGTATTTAATTGGCTTGCTCAATTCCCGAACATATAAAGCGGAATCGAAACCAAGTCTTTGACGTGAGGCAGTTAAACGGTCCTGGAAACCGGCGCCCCCAATATTCGATTTCCACGAAAGAGGTGCAGCAATAGCAAAAGCGCTTTTATTGAGCGAACCCAGGTTATCCAGCGGACCGGTATTTAATAATTTTTGCGACAATGAATCTACCAGCAAATCAATATCACGCTCATCAGTATAGTAATTGCCGTCTTCGATAATCTTTTTCAACACATCTTTGTCCATTCCGGCTTCCAGCCTTACAACACGATGCTCACTGAGTGCAATAGCCGCTTTTTCCAATTCGGCGCGAAAGACATTATATACCTTGAAAAAAAGTAGTAGTACTATTAATGCAGCTATAAGCAGGAGCAGCCAGCCCTCCCGTTTTACTTTGCTTAAATTATTTGTGCCAGCAGACATATACTTGTTAGTAATTGTTTTTTAGTGACGATCCCTTTACTATAAACTCATCGAAAGATATCGTTTGAGCGCCGTCTGCACGCAGGCCAAAATAACTTCCGAAGCCACCGTTAAAAGACAACACCTTTTCAACTTTGCCGTTAACCAGGAAACGGAGTAACCCATTCCTTCTTTCGATGGAAAAAACATTCATTTCGGAATCCTGCCGGATGTTGGAAGAAGCGGTCCAGTCGGTCAGCGCGTTCCATTCATCTTTTATGGAAGTACCAATGGAATAATAACCATTGGATGTAAGATAAAAAACGTAAAATGCATCCTGCATTTCATCACCACAAAAAATAATACCGAAGGGATCGCTTATGCCAGCTCCCTGGTGAGCGGCGGTGGCGGCAACGGTAAAATCTTTTTTAGTATCCATCTTCAGTTTTATAATGGATGAATAACTTAAAGAGTCATTTAACCCCTTCATTGTATACTTTCCATCCAACAGTATAAATTCGCAGTTCTCATCTTTTCCGGTGTTCCATAAAGTATCCTGCTGTTCAAAGTCGTTGTAATACATACCACTAATCAGCGGAACTCCGGCTTCGGTTAATGATAAATTTACCTGGCCGGTTGTTACTGGTCGTGTGTACCTTGCATGAACAACCTGTGCAGCTCCTGCTGGTAATACATGTTTTGTTTTAATTACTGGTGTTGTTGACAGGCCGAGTGTTGAGGAAGGAAATATCTTTATATTATGACTGTCAAGGTTCGTCCATGAAAAAAGTATGGCCATAATAAGCAGCATTAAGGCAAGGCCAAATGACGTACGACGCACACGTTTTATTGTCGATGGCAGGGAATTATAAGGAATGGTTCGTGATAGAGCGCCAGGTGATAAAGTATTTGCTGCTACTGATGCGTCCGTTGCGGCCATTTGCAGGAACTGGTACACTGTTACGGGATCAGATAAGCGCTTTGAAGGTTGTTTTCTTAGTAATCCTTCCAGCAATAAAAGCATGCCCTTGGGCGGCCTGTGTCCACCAGGCATAAGGGGAACAGGTAATGGGGCACTAATGACCCTGTTGATATGCATTAAAAGATCGTCCCGCTCATATTCAAAAGGTACTGTGCCGGTTAAGCATTCATAAATCACTATACCCAAAGAATAATAATCGGTTGCGGCAGCCACCATTTTCGATTGACTGAACTGTTCGGGTGAAGCGTACTCATAGGTAAGCATGGATGACCCCGTTATTGTAATGGAATCAGCCTGCTCCCGCAATCGGGCAATACCGAAATCGGTCAATAAAAATTGTATTTCACCGGTAGCCAGCCGCCTGTACATAATGTTCTCCGGTTTCACATCCCGGTGAACAATGGATTTCGCGTGAATGATACTGAGCGCTTCCGTCATCTGATGGGCCAATGTGATAACGGTGGCTATGTCCAGCGTCTGATACGTTTTCAAGAGGCTTCGCAGGTCACCGCCTTCTATCAACTGCATCACGATATAAGGAAGTTCAGCATCAAGGTGTACATCCAGGATTTTAACGATATAATGATGCTCAATAGATTTCATGATTTCCGACTCGCGCTGGAAACGCCTTAGCGTATCGGCATCTGTATTAAAAGCAAAATGTTTTATGGCAACAAGTCCGCCGGTTTCTAGACTTCTTGCTTTCAGCACGCGTGCATTGCCCCTTCCGAGTTCTCCCAGGATCTCGTAGCCCTTGAAGTATTCTTTAAATATAGAAGTGGCCATAGCTATTGCTTCACGATATTCATAAATAAAAGGGAGGCCTGTTTTTCGCCTGGTTTAAAAAGATACCGGAAAGGGTTAGTTGTATTTTCAAAAACAAGATTCTCTGCTTTCAGTAAAATGGGCAGGTGTATGTCGATGCCGTTTTCAAAACCAATCAAACGCAGGTTGCTCACCAGCAGGGTATCTCCGGGTTTTGCTGATCTACCGGTAATGGCTACTGCCGCAAAATGATTACTGTTATATTTTTTCGGCACCAACACGATCGTGCTGCCGGTGCTGTCAGCATACTTTTTAAGATCGGCGAAATTTTGTGTGGATGATATGCGCAGCGTGTCTGTCTTTTCTAATGTCGGCGGGCCTTGTACGACCGGGTGATAAACGCGAGCCATTGTCTTTACACGACTGCTATCTGGCGGGATGTTGAAAGCAGATACGGGATGTCTGTCATCAGTCGCCAATACTTTTTTTGGAGTTGAAAAATACCAGCTGGCTGCTGCTATCAATATCAATAAAAGAACGGCGGGAACAAAAATGGCATTTGTCCATTGCCTGTCTTTTTTCTTATTGGTTTCATTGGAAAACGTTTCAGTATTAGTTGATACAGAAACAATATTTGAGGTGATTTTTTCTATGCTGATCGAAACAGGATATTGCAGCAATACCACGGTGATATTATCGTGCCCCCCGCATTCATTAGCCAACTCAACGAGCCTGCCTGTTTTATTTATCAATGGCTGGTTGGTTGATAACACGCGGGTTATTTGATGTGAAGTGATCATGTCTGTTAGCCCATCGCTGCACAACAGCAACAGGTCACCCGGCACCAATGCGTCGCAGCCATATTCCATAAAATCCTCGTCATCCAACCTGTGTAATGCTGAGCCAACTTCTCTAAGTATCTGGTTACGATGTGGATGAGCCATAGCTTCTTTTTCAGTGATCTCCCCTGCATCTTCCCTGATACCCACCACAGAATGATCCCGCGTCAACTTTTGAATTTTGCCATCGCGATAACGATACAGTCTTGTATCGCCCACGTGAACAAAATAAATTCGCTGCGAAAGGGTATCAGCCACCAGGGCGGTAAGCACACAACACATAGCACTCAGCTTCTGATCTTTTTTTCTTTCTTCCGCAATTTGGTTATTGGCGAAGATCACCGCCTCGCGTAACATAGTAAGGGTATCACCGCTTGGCACCTGCATATATTGTTCAATACAATCTTTTGCAATGGCAGTGGCCCGTTCACCACCGGCATAACCACCTACCCCGTCTATTACCACTGCCAGGGCCTTTTCATCCGTCCATAAATGTTTGACGATGCAGGCATCCTGGTTTTCTTTACGTCGCCGCCCCGGGTGCGTATTTCCACTGGTTAGTAACCTTTCCATCTTATTGAGGAAGTTTTTTAAAGTGTCTTATCAATAAAAAAACCACAAATAAAAAAAGGATCCAGGTAGTAACGATATCTGACATAGACTATGATTGCTGTTTGAATTCCAGTGTTACGATGCCATTTAGCAACACCTGGCTCTTCGGCTCCAGGTTCATCCACTTCGGGCTTTCTGCATTACTCCTTGTTACAACCACTTCATTTACCCGGGTTTCATTTGCGCTGAAGGAAGCGATCTGGTATTTCCCGGTATGTTCATTCAAGCGGATACGTGCGTGCGGGTTGGATACATAGCTGGACTCAATTAACAGGTAATTGCTGTAGCCCTGGTTCTCTGGTTCTTTCCTCGCAATTACCATCTCCGTATCTTTCATTATATAAACACCGCCTTTGTTTTTATCGCCCATAAAATATTCTATCCTGGCAAATCCGTTCTCCATATTACGTGTTTGCTTCCCCATGGAGCCTGCTATTGCAAGCGACAGATCATTACTGAACCTTACAGTAAAGCTGCCGTTTCCGGCAAAATGGATATGCTTTAATACTTCGAGGTTCAGATCCATTTTATCAAACACATTGGTCGCTTTAGATTTCATGGTTACCCTGGCCGAAGCAGGACTGTCATCATCAAAACCAGCAGACCTGGAGCCTGTTAACATTCCAATTACTTTTATATTATTGGGTGTGATCTTTTCTCCATTAAAATCGGATGCCGGGCCAAAGCGGAACTGCCAAAGGGATGATACCGCAGCAATGTCTTCATAATTTTTGCGATACGAATGCAGTTTCTTATAAAATATTTTCACGGATTCTTTTACGACAATGGGTAATGAAGGCAATCGTTGTTCATACACATCCGGATGAAGGATAACGAGAAAGTGCATATTGAACATCAAACTCGTTCCTACAGATTCGGTTCTGCAGGAACCGTCAAAACAATCAATCAATTCATCCAATATAACATTGTTGGTTACTTGTACCTGTTCATTCCTGTCTTCAGGGATCAACAGATTTTTTAAAGTTCCCAGGAAGCTACCCGATCTTTTTTTCATGTTAAACCGGTTAATTATTCAGACGCTAAAAAGGGTTATCGCTAATAAATGTAGAAGATTTAAAAACAGGCAGTTGATAAAGAAAACATAAAATAGATTGCTAAAAAACACCCAGGAGGCGACAACGACGCGCGTATTATTTTATTGTATTTTATGCGAAGATTTTTTTAAGAATGGATGTGGATAGCTGTAAATGGCTACAGCACTGCATATAGACCAATCCATTTTTTTATCAACGCAGATTCATCATTGATTTTTTGTGAACTTGTCAAGGAGGGTAACGCTGCTTATGAAAAGTTAAAATATGTTGACGTTGACAATTCCGTCATTTAATAAATAAAAAAAATTATACATTCTTTTTTGTGATACAGAAATATATTAAGCCCTGAAAGGGCTTGATATATCAGCACAGGGTGAAGCCCTGTGAATTATCATCAAGTATCCACCAGCCCGGTAAGGGCTTAATATGTTAGCACAGGGCTTCACCCTGTGCTAGTGTCATGTCAAACATAAACTGTCGGTTATTTTGGCTATCAGCTATCAGGAAATCAATGCTAGAATTAGTTTCCTCCTGATAGCTGAGAGGGGAAGGCTGATAGCCAAAGCGTCATTTTAAAGTTGACATAACACTAGTATATTTCGCTCTTACAGGGCTCTGTCCAATTTACAACAATCATAAGAGTTGGAATTTTCGTGTATCAAAAGAAAAGTTATTAAGAACCTTAATCAAAACATACTTCCAAAATGATTTCAAGATAAATATGCATTAAACAAACTTATAAATTTTTCCCGGCTATCTTTTTGCCCTCTATGCAAATTAGTAACGTATGGTCTTTAATTGTTGAATGACATCATAGGAAAAGGAGAAGACAAGATGCCTATTTAAAAGGAAAACAATATACTAATACTTACCCGCTAAACCAGTTAAGAATTCATCGAAATAATTGAACAAAAAGCGGAACTTTGACGAAATGAAAAGAAATATAACTACTTATTTTCTGAAACTCAGTTTTTTGATGGCTGTTTTAATCCCGACCGCAACAGTAAGCGGGCAATCAGGCAGGCCTAATATTATCGTTTTCCTTGTAGATGATATGGGCTGGATGGATACGTCGGTTCCGTTTGGTGATAGTTTAATGTCTTTGAATAAACGCTATCATACGCCAAATATGGAACGCCTTGCAAGGGAAGGTATGAAGTTTACCAATGCCTATGCGGCACCCGTTTGCACCCCCACCAGGACAAGTATGTTAAGCGGTATGAACGTGGCACATCATGGCGTCACAAATTGGACCTCACCGTTGAAGAACAACAACACAGATCAGCAAGACCAGCAAATGGATCCTGCGCCCTGGTTGATTAATGGAATGAGTCCTTTGCCTGGTATTCCCAAAACATTTTATGCAACACCCTTTCCACAGATATTAAAAGACGCTGGTTATTTAACCATTCATGTGGGAAAAGCACATTGGGGTTCTGCCGGCACGCCAGGCGCGAATCCGTATAACATGGGTTTTGCCATTAATATATCAGGCCACGCAGCAGGCCATCCGCAAAGTTACCTGGGTACAGAAAATTACGGAAATATGCCAGGTAAAGCAGGCCCTCAGGCTGTACCCGATCTTGAAGAGTATTTTGGAACAGACACGTTCCTGACGGAGGCCCTGACTATTGAAGCAATAAAATCACTGGAATCACCCATTAAAAGAAAACAGCCTTTTTATCTAAATATGGCCCATTATGCAGTGCACATCCCCATACAGGCTGATCAAAGATTTATTCAGAAATATTTGGATGCAGGACTGGATAAGATTGAAGCCAGCTATGCCAGTCTTGTAGAAGGGATGGATAAAAGTTTGGGTGACATTATGAATTTTTTAAAAAGCAAAAATGTTGACAACAATACGATCATTATTTTCATGAGCGACAACGGAGGACTTAGTACAGTGCCTCCCAGGGGAGGAACACCCCATACGCAGAACCTGCCACTCAAAGCAGGCAAGGGTTCCGTGTACGAAGGCGGTATCAGGGAACCCATGATTGTTAAATGGCCTAAAGTAGTTAAGCCAGGAACAATAGCGAATCAGTATGTAATTATAGAAGATTTTTTTCCTACTATTTTAGAAATGGCAGGCATCAAAAAATATAAAACCTACCAGGAATTAGACGGTGTAAGTATGCTGCCCATTTTAAGGAACCCTTATTATAGAGACTCTTTACGAACACTTGTATGGCACTTCCCAAATAAATGGCAAGTGACAGATCAACCAGGTATTAATTATAAATCGGCAATCAGGCAGGGAAATTGGAAACTGATTTACAACATGCGAAACGGGAGCAAAGAGCTTTATAACATTGAATCTGACATTGGTGAAAACAATAACCTGGCATCTCAAAACTTGCAGAAAGTAAAATTTTTATCATCATTACTATCGCAGCGATTAAGGAAATGGAATTCGGTTATGCCTGTAATAAGATTAACCGGCAAACCGGTTGCCATGCCTGATGAGGTTAATTAGTGTCAGGTCAATCCTAAACTGCCGGTTATTTTGGCTATCAGCGGTCAGCTATCAGCTATCAGCTATGAGCAATCAACAATCAGGAAAACAATGCAAGAAATAATTTCCTCCTGATAGCTTATAACTGAAGGCCGATAGCCGATAGCCGATACCTTTAGTGTCATTTTAAAGTTGAAATAACCCTTTTATGAAAAATCGCATTGGTGCTTTGCTGAAATGACAATGCGTCAAGATGCTAAATGAATGAATATATAATTTCAAATCATGCCAATCAAAAAATCACAAAAATCATAGTTCAGAAATATCCTACGCACCCAATGCTGCTTTCGCAAATTCCAGGCATTTTTTTGTTTCTTTCACCGCATCGGAACCTGCAGGAATTTCATACTCCAATTCAATAGTTGCGGGAATTTTATATTTCTTTTCCTTCAGCAACGTTAGTATCTCTTTAAGGGGTGTATCGCCCTGGCCCCAGGACAAGTTGGCGGCCCCGTTTGCTTTTGTTTTACGGTCTTTGATATGCATGGTTGTTATCCTGTTGTGTTTTGCGGCTATTAATGCTAATAAGGATTCTTTTGTATTATCTCCTCCGGCTGCAATATAGTGGCCGCAATCCAGGTTCATTGAATTGTAGGGTGACTGGCTCAAAGCAGTATCCCAAGCAGTATCTGTTGCCTGCGTATGAGCATGATACCCAATATATACTTTGTGTTTCGCACCAAGATCTCCAAGGCGTTTGGAGTGGGCAGCATCTGTGGGTAATTCAACCGTAACGGAATTTGCGCCAAGCGCTTTAGCAGCCTTCAACGCATATTCAATTTCAGCATCTGTATTGTTTGCACCCAATGCATTGGGTTTAAATGCATAAATATCGACGCCGGCTTTATTATACATTTTCTTTATTTCCTTAAACTTATCCATAGATACGGTGGAACGCCATTCAGCTACTTGTTCTGCATAAGCAGCCATCTGTGCTTTTTGTTCATCTGTAAGTTGAGGACGTTGCCCGGCCACATAGTCCGGCATTTTAACCGGGTTAACCGGTTTTCCTGCATACTCCTCTATGGAATCTCCCATTAGCTCGATAGCACTGATGCCACTGTCAATAATATATTGAAGGAGTTGCTCCGCATTGCCGGGCATACTCCGGAATGAATACGTTATGACACCTACCTGCACACCAAAAAATTTAGAGTTGGGTTTTTCTGCGAAGAGAAAAGATTTTGACCATGAGCTCGAGCCCATTATCAACAACCCCATGGAGGTCATTGATCCTTTAACCAGGAAATCACGTCGTGATTGATTTTTGACTTTATTCGTAATTACAGACATATGGAAGCTTTTAGATGATAGATTTTTGCTATTAAATATACGCCTTCCGGGTAAGCTGGGAAAATTATTATAGAATTTCAATATTCTAATTGCAGCAATGTTCGGGGGCTGGCATATAACGGAGACGGCTAAGGTAAGGATTTAGATTTACTAAGAATTAGTGAATGATGCCCTCTGATTAAGCAGCCCTGAAAGGGCTTGATATACTAGTTTCATGTCAAACATAAACTTTCGGTTATTTTGGCTATCAGCTATCAGCAGTCAGCTATCAGGAAAACAATGCTAGAATTAGTTTCCTCCTG
>JBDSBP010000365.1:0-9404 GCA_039921525.1 Chitinophagaceae bacterium
CTTGCCCCCGCCCTGACTGCAGCCGAAACTGCCAGAATATTATGGAGAACGTTCACAAAATACAACATGTACCCGTTGCAACAGGGCGGGGGCAAGCTCGGCCCCTACAAACGCCTCGGTTTTTTTATTCTACAGGCACCTTATGGGCATCATAAACTAATCTCCTCTGGCCTTTTCCATTTACCACTTCCACCTGTTTCATAAAACTATTTATCACCAAAAAGCGCGATGACTGCGACAGGAAAGAACTTCCAAAACAAAACTCTTCCTTTCTTATCTTACCATTATTTAAGCGTACCAGCGCATACAGATCATTATCGTTAAAGCGGATTATTTTTCCTGGGTTCTCTGAAGCAAACAATTGTAAGTTACTTTTATTCTGCGTTGCCGCCACTGTGTACCGATCTTCTACAATCAGTTTCGCCAATCCCTTGGCGTCATCAGGTACAAAAAAACCACTTTGTTGCAGGCTCATGGGAACAAAACTGCCATCCCCTTTGCCTGTTAATACCAGCCCGCACATAGCATCGTAGCGTCCATTGACAACTTCGTTACCATAATCATTTCCGCAAATGAGCAGGTCTAAATTACCATCATTGTTTATATCATCGACAATCATACCGTAAATCGGGGCAAATTGGGCCGCTGCAGGCAGAGGTTTACTATTGAAATTTCCTTTTCCATCATTTTTAACCAGGCAACTGGAAAAATAATTTGCTTTTAAAACAATGGCTTTTTTTCTTTCCTGTTCAATTAAAATATCATTTATACCTGCCGCTGCAAATTTTTTATAGGAGTCGAATATTTTCCGTTTGCCTACCATCTGTTTCATAATATCATCTCTTCCATTAGCTGTATATTCCTTTCGCTGCCCATTTTGGTCAGGAAGAAACAAAGTGGTAATAACATCGTAAATGCCGTCGTTGTTTAGATCACCGCTATAAACGGTTACCGGCTCCTGTTCGCTTGCCCGAAGAAATGAATTCAGGCCAAGATTACCCAACACAAAATCAACATCTCCATCATTATCAAAATCGCCAGAAGTAATAGAATTCCACCATCCTGTTTTATCCTTCAAACCTGGAAGGGAAGCTGCTTTTAAAAATTTTCCTTTATCGTTTTTTAGAATAGTTACAGGCATCCATTCACCAGCTAAAAGCAGATCAGGCCAGCCATCATTGTCCACATCGCTCCAAACCGCATCACATATTAGCCCAATATTAGCAAGTGCCGGTGCCAATTCGTTTGTAACATCTTTAAAGACTATCCTTCCATTTTTAGAATCGTTGCGGTATATATAACTGCTTACAGCCCCGGGATATTTTTGCGGGTTAATGCGCCCGCCCACAAATAAGTCAAGGTCTCCATCATGATCAAAATCCACCGCTTTTAGGCAACTTTTACTGGTAAGGTTTTTAGGCAGGGCCGATGAATCATATACAAATTTTCCATGTCCCTTGTTAACAAAAAAAAGATCCTGGTAGTTTGGGGAGTGGGCCGGAAACTCGTTACTGCCGCTGGCCGTAAACAGATCAAGATCACCATCGGCATCGGCGTCAAACAATAAAGTGCCCATCATTTCCGGCAAGCGTTTATTCCCACGCTGCAATTCCTCCAGGGATTGTTGCACAAATTTCCCGCCTGGTTGTTGCAAAAAGAAATTGCCATTGTTACTGGCGGATGCGCCGATGAAAATATCATCCAATCCATTGTTGTCAACGTCACCTGCCGCCATTGAAGGACCGTATTGAGATAATTTGTGAGGAAGCAGCCATTGTTCGGTATAGTCATCATAATCAAACTCCTGGTGGATAAAATGAGCGCCCGTTTTTTCGGTTATGTTTTGAAACAAAGGCTGAATAGGCGGCTCGCTTTTTGGCAGCTCATTACCGGCATCTTTATAATGAACGGTTAGCGTTTGGTTGCATTGGATATTTTTTAAAAGTTGTTGTTTACCATCCGGCCATTTAATAATCAGTGTATCTACAGAAGTAATATGTTCCAAACCAAAATGAAGGGATGCAGAGACGGTTGACAAATAACCACGATAAGGCGAGTTTTCAAACAATTGTTTTTTGCCACCGTCATAAAGCAATTCAGCGATCGCACCAATACCTTGCCTGTTCAGGTCATTTCCCTCGAAATTGATATTTAGATAATTGTATGGATGTTTTTTTTTGGATGTATTTTTTAATACAAAAGCTTCGTCGTTAATATTGTTGATAACATAATCCAGGTCGCCGTCGTTATCGAGATCAACATATACGGCACCGTTAGAAAAAGAGGGAAGGTCAAAACCCCATTCTTTCGAAACATTTTTAAATTTAAGATCCCCCGTATTTTGATAAGCATAGTTAGCAATTTTAATTTGGGGGATCTGGCTGAATAATTCCTGTTTGGAAACCAGGTCTGTTGCTTTTTTCCTGAAAACGGCAAAGTCATGATCGGTCACATCTTTAGGATATCCGTTAGTAATGATGAGATCCTTAAATCCATCATTATCAAAGTCGGCAAGTGATGGATTCCAGCTCCAGTCGGTTTCAGCAACGCCGGCAAAGAAAGCGATATCGCTAAATACGGGCAACGGTTTTCGACTGCTGTCTAATTGAAAAAGCCCGTTATTTAATTGCAGTGGATTTCGCACGTATTGCAGAACCTGGCCGTTATTAACCATAAAAATGGGCACATAATAATTGATCCCGCCCATATTCGTTTTTTTTCTGTAATTCCCTTCGGGATTCATATCTACCGTGATAATATCTGCAAGGCCGTCATTATTAATGTCAGCAATATCATTACCCATGGCGTTCTGCGAAGTGTGTTTAAAACAGGTTTTTGCTTTGTCCCTGAAGGTTCCGTCCCCGTTATTGATATATAATAAATCGCTTGAATAAAAATCATTGCTAACGTAAATGTCTTTCCAGCCATCGTTGTTGATATCTGCAATGGCAACACCTAGTCCATAACCGTCATCAGAAATACCTGCGGTTTCTGAAACATCTTTAAAGTAAGGATGGCCCAAAGAATCACTGCCCTGGTTACAGTACAGTTTATCAGGTAAGCCCTTTTTCTGGGCCGCGTTACTGCCATCAAAGCGGGTGCTATTTCACAAAGCCGGCGTGGTAGTAACGAGGTACATATCGAGGTCTCCGTCGCGATCATAATCAAAAAATGCCGCGTGCACGGAATAACCAGTATCGGCCAGATTATATTCTTTGGCCATCTCCTTAAAAACAGGCAATCCATCCGTATTCAAACCCTGGTTAATGTAGAGAAGGTTGGCTCGCCGTATTTGGCTTTTGCTGATCGTGGCACAAACATAAATATCTTCCCAGCTATCATTATTTATAACTACTACGGAAGCTGCATTGCACCAGTGTCCCTCCCCGGAAACATTCGCCTGGCTGGTAATATCCCTGAAGGTAAAATCGCCTTCATTCAAATACATTCTATTGAATACCTGGCTGGCAGTAAAGTAAAGATCAGGCCGGCCATCCTTGTTGAAATCACCTACAGCTACACCCCCACCGTTGTATAAAAATTCAGCGTCTATAGGATTAATAGAGTCGTTTTCCGTTACCTTGTTATTGAAGCTGATACCTGAATGGTTTGAAAATATTCGTACGAATAGTGTATCTGTTCTATTGCATGCACAAAAACAATAAAGGATAGAAATATAAAGGAGGTATCTGGTTACGATCATTGTCTGAACTGTGAGTTATTTGATTTTTTGATTGGCATGATTTTTATTTTCATTAGTCCGACAATCCAAATTAGGAAATAATACCGTATTGTAACAATCCATTCTCCCTGACCAAGAAGCATAGCAATTAAAAGGGTGATGCAAAGAAGAATTTAATAACGCTGCATGATTTAATGAGGATATAGTACCTATACTGTTTAAAACTAAAAAAAAGGGCCGCTTTTAAAAGCAGCCCTTTTTTTTCAACTGGAATAAAATGCTATTTATTGTATAATTTAGAATCATCCCTGTTTCCAGATGTATTCAGGTACCAATCGCTATTGGTGATGCCTCCACTAGCGGCCCATTTTATGAAATTTTTGTACGCACTGGTAAAATCAACCAGTTCGAGCGGATACGGAATACTGTTAACAACATTTAAGGCCCAGGGTAAATTTGTTTTTGTTTTAAAATATTTTGCGGTTCCCACATTACTCATGTCATCCCCCTTCCCTAACAAAGTAAGATCCATTTTAGCCGAAGGTATATGATCCACCAGGTGTACTTCTTTACCCCGTACCTGGTTAACGATAAGATACGGATTGAATTTGGTGGAAGTGAGGGTGGAAAAACGTACAACTCCCGGTTGAAATTTAACCAGAATGGTTATGGTATCTGATTTATAATGCTCTAATGAGGCAAAAGTGTTTATACTATTTGTTGAACTTGGCAGATTATTAAAAACTTTAAAGACGTCATCAAAAACAATAATATTTGCAGAAGAAACATTCTCTGCTTCCGTACCGTTACTATTTAGTTTTGACCAGCCTGTACTCATCTTTGTACCACTAACACTAACTATTTTTTCCGGACTGATGCCATCCAATTGAAATGCAAACCCATTCCTGAAACTTGCACCAGCAGCCCTGGGAACAAAGCTGTATATAATCTCTGACACAAAATTAGCTGCATTGGTAACAGTGTTAAACTTGTAATTAATAACAAGATCATTAAAATCATAGTCTCCTTTATAAGGCCAGAGATCTTCAAACATTAACGTACTGAATCCGGAAGAAGGATATGTATTATTAAATGCTTTGGTGGCATCCGTTGGATAATTATCATCTTTATCTGATACACCGTCGCCATCTGTATCTGTATCGGCAATTTTAGGAATGAAGGTGGCATAACGGATTGCACCTCCGGAATGAAAGAATGACAATGCTATTATTTGACCTTCGATATTAGACTGGTTGACAATTTTTGTGATATCCGCAAAAGGCGCAAATACAGTGCCTTCTATAGTGCTGTTACCTTGTATATGTAAATTGGTGGTATTATAAAAATTATATAAAATAAATGGGCAATTTGCGAAGGCCAGTCCTGCCTGGTTCCAAACTTTCCAATTAAAGGTGCCTGCAGCATTTACATTAATTATCAGGATGTGTTTATCATCAGGCGCCTTATTAAAGGTAATATTACCGGTAACACTGTTCAACTCCGTTCCGGTTACGTTCATTACATTGGTTTCGTATAACAAATTCACCTTGATTTGTCCTGTTGTAAGAACACTTGGTATAGTGGTACCCTTGCGATCACCGTTAGGGTTAGTAAATTCGATTTGTGTAGGATAATCAGATAAATTCTTTGAATTGACCTGCATGGCAGCAAATGACTTGGCAAAATCTATTAAACCACCCTGGCAAACGGGGTTTACAGTGGCACTTACCCCTAAATTACTGGCAGATGTTTGCAGGTTAATGCTGGGTGTAGCATCAAACTTACCTTTTGTAATACGAAGGTTTGAATTAGCGCCATTATTGTCCTTGTACCAAACTTGTGACCCGGTACAATCGCCTAGCTTAACATATCCGTTTCTCACATAGTTTTGATTTCCCGAGGTGAACATAAGTTTGCCACCTACAACCAACCCAATAGGTACATTGCCGGATTTAAATGTACCTGCACTTGTAGTGGCCATCTGGTAATTGCCTGAAAGTGTAAAATCGCCCCCAATGGCAACTGGTCCTTCGGATTGATTCGTTGACAACCGCGCCCCGTTTTTTACAAATATATTAAAATCAAGAGCCGGTGCTGTAGGACTTTGCGCCTGAACAATTGAAGCTACAGGTATCAGTATAATTGTAAAAAAAGCTTTGTAAAAACGTCGTGATCGTAATGATGCGGATATAATTAGTTTGGAAATATTTCTCATGGATATAAATTAAAGAATTAGGTAATTGTTAGTCAATGGTTATATTAACGGAACCTTGCCTGCAGTTAATTGGTTCACTTATGCTCCCATAAGTCACGGTAAGCGTATCGTAATAGGCCGGCACTTCAAGAATTACTTTATAATCTTCGTTGGATTTTTGTAACTTCTGAATAAGTATTGCTCCGTCAGCATCAGTTACCCTAAGCACTAATTGATATTCATCGACTGCTGTACCCTTAAAGCTAAAGTTCACCTTATTTGTAGTAGACCAGTTAAAACTCTCCGATGCATTGATTTCAGAAAACTTAACCGCCGTAGGAGAGGTTGGAGTAGACTGATCCATTTTTTTAATACAGCTGCCGAAGCCAAGAAAGATAATTGCAAAGACAACGATTGAAAGGTTTAGTTTATTCATATTTTATTGTTTACCGCATTCGTCCAGGGGTAGTGTTCGAAAAGGGATTATGAGTAGTTGGATACAGTGTCGAGAATCTTTATGTTATTAAGCTATTAACATTAAATTCCTGTAATGAGAATACCTTTCCAGATTTGGGAATACCCAATTAAATCTTCGACAATCCGTATTTTGATGTCATTTACAATAACGTATATTAAGAACCTTTATTTTACGAAGCAGGCCTATATACACGAATACATAATATAAAGCAACCTGTTATCGATAGAAAAAGCGCCTGTAAAGCCTTCCCTGCAGCAGGTATGACGCTTTACTGTGTCAACCAGTCAAAGTTGCGATAACCCTGAAAGAAATGGAAGAATAGTAGAATGAAAACGAATGATATTCGTAGCGGGAATAGTTCACGATTACTCAAATAAAACTAGGTTCGCAATTGAAATAATAACGTGCTAATTAGTGGCATTACCGCCCTTCCGCTAAGGTATAACACAGTTTATAAAGAAATTCTTTTTAACCATACTATTGATAGTATTCTATAACCACTTTTTTCTTTTGAACCAGATATAAATACAAATAGTAACGATGACCATTAGTGTCATAACACCGGGATATCCCCATTGTTGTTTTAGTTCCGGCATAAATTCAAAATTCATTCCGTATATGCCAACAAGAAAAGTCAGGGGCATAAAAAAAACAGAAAATATGGTTAACACTTTAACTACATCGTTTGTAGTTGAGCAGAGAATGATATCAGCAGGTTCATAAGATTATTTATGTCCTCTAATATTTGTCCGTACAACGTACGCATTTTTAGTAGCTGATCTTTTACATCCTGTACCAGGGGTTCTTCTCCTGGTTTTGGAAAGAAATGGTTAATAGGTTCCTGCATTAGCATTAAAACCTTGTTAGATAATGAAGCTTCTCTTTTAATGTGATATAACGCTTCCATCTGGCGATTGGGCGTTTTTCTTTGCATTACCTCATTCTCATAAATATCCACCTGCGAGGAAAGCGTATCTGCGCGACCATCAAAGGTTTCCAATGCATTCCATACAATTTTTAAAATCACTTCTGTTGTAGTAGCCGGTTTAGAAACTGTTTGAAATCTTTTTCTAATGTCTTCTATGAAAGGGGTTTGCGACTTATGGATAGTTATTAGAAAATTATCCGTGTAAAAAATGGCAATTTTGTTGGTTATTTCCTGTATGGTTGTACCGATAGTATCTTCCTTCGACAGGTACCGTAATATCATAAACTGCACGTCTTCTACTATTTCAAACTTTGGCAAGTGTTCAGGTTGCATGCAATCCTGTACGATGTGATGGCTTAAATTATAGGTTTTGCTAAGTTCCGCTACCTCTTCCTTTGTGGGATTTGTTTCGTCGATCCATTTTATACCTTCGCTGATGAATTGTTCTGTTTGCGCCATAGTACGATCATTGTCCGAATAAAAATAGTTGTTTTCTCTGTTGTTTTCCTTACAAATCCAACGTCGGCAACACAACTCACCAGCCGATTCATGATAATAAAGTTAATCATCAATTGCTTTCATTAGCTTTATTAAAAAACTTTCATGAGTGAACCTGCGCTGAAAAGATCGCTGGGTCTGGGCCTGGTGCTGGTCGTTATGATCAGTAATATTATTGGGTCGGGTGTATATAAAAAAGTGGCGCCCATGGCGGCCGAGCTGAACTCATCAGGATGGGTACTGATTGCATGGGTACTGGCGGGACTCATCAGCTTATTTGGTGCATTATGCAATGCCGAGGTGGCCGGTTTGCTGGCTGATACCGGGGGCGAGTATTCTTATTATAAAAAGATATATAACCGTTTTATAGCGTTTATATTTGGCTGGTCGTTGTTTGTCGTAATTCAAACGGCAGCTATATCTTCGCTGGCTTACCTGTTTGCACAATCATTCAATAGTGTGGTGCATCTGCCACCAATAATACCTTCCTTAGCCGGCTTTAATATCCTTGGACTATTTTATCCTTTTGCAGATTTCAACGTTAAGGGCACGGCGATAATCCTGATTTTTTTATTAACCTGGGTAAATACCAGGGGAATTAAGGCAGGCGCAGGTGTAAGCACCACTATTCTGTTACTGGTGTTTGCAGGCATATTCACCCTTATTATTTTTGGACTTACCAGCACACATGCCGACCTGGGCCGGATAAAAATGCGAACCAGTAATGGGCTACCCGTTACCGTGAGCAGCCTGTTTACTGCCATGCTCGCAGCCTTCTGGGCTTACCAGGGATGGGCCGTTTTAGGGTATGTGGGAGGTGAAATAAAAGATCCCAAACGAACCATACCCCGTGGGATCGTTATTGGAATATTTGTGGTAATAGGTTTGTACCTGTTGGTAAATACAACTTACCTGTCATTACTTTCCGTAGAAGAGCTGGCATCTGTCTATACCGCAAAAAACCAGATTGCAGCGGTAGAAGCTGTTCGAACTTTCTGGGGATCAAAGGGTGCATTATTTATATCTGTCTTAATCCTGGTAACTACTTTAGGAGCCTGTAATGCCACCATACTAGCCAGTTGTCGCCCAATGTATGCCATGGCACAAGAAGGATTATTTTTTCGGGCAGTGTCAACACTGAATAATAGGCGGGCTCCTGCCAATGCGTTGTGGTATCAATGCGTTTGGGCATGCCTGCTGGTACTTTCCGGCAGCTTCGACCAGCTAACGGACATGATAATTTTCGCAGTTTTTATTTATTATGGCGCCACCACGGCCGGAGTATTTATCCTCCGTAAAAAAATGCCTGACGCGCCAAGGCCTTACAAGGTGTGGGGTTATCCGATAGTGCCGGCAATAGTTATTTTGTTTTGCGGCGCGCTTGTTTTGAATACCATTTTCAGCAGGCCCCGGGAAGCTGCCATAGGCGTGGTGCTGATGCTTACGGGTGTACCAATGTATTGGTGGTTTAACCGGAAACGTACACCGGGTGATTTGAATAAATAATCCGATAGATCCGGTAAAAAATACTGACTCCGGTTGCTTTGCAGAATTTATATCGCTGAATTACTATTTTTTCACGAATGAAATGCTATTCTATTTTTGCCGATGCTTATCAACAGGC
>JBDSBP010000366.1:0-1881 GCA_039921525.1 Chitinophagaceae bacterium
AGAAATAATCCCTCCTACTTTAGCGGCAGCCAATATCACATAATCCGGTTTTTCAGATGCAAAAAACGCTTCAACATCCTGTTGAACCCGCAGGTCCAGCTCTCTGGAGGTTCTTGAAACAATATTGGTGTATCCTTCCTTCTCCAGTTTCCTCACTATAGCCGATCCTACCATTCCGCGATGGCCGGCCACATATATTTTATCATTCGTATTCATAAATGTTGCATAATAATTAATCAAAGCTGTTAGCCTAAAAAAACGATACTCATGTTTTTTTAAGGGGATGCTGATGGCTAAACAATGGTTAACAACAAAACTGCCCTTTTAGTTATTCAAACTGATTTTTTATCCTGAAGCCTGAATCCCGTAACAGCTTTTCTTTTGTAAACAATTCAAGATCAGATTCTACCATTTCCTTTACCAGCATGGACAGATTGTATTTAGGTATCCAGCCTAGTTTGGTATTAGACTTGGTAGGATCTCCTATTAAAAGATCCACTTCCGTAGGTCGATAATATCTTGAATCAACAGCCACCACTTCTTTGCCTTTCTCAAGCTGGTATGCCGGATTTGAGCATGACACAACTACTCCAATTTCTTTTGCGTCACTGCCTTTGAATTCCAATTCCACACCCACTTCATTGAATGCCATGCGAACAAACTCACGAACCGGGGTGGTAACGCCAGTGGCAATAACATAATCTTCCGGTTCATCCTGTTGAAGTATTAACCACATTGCCTCCACATAGTCTTTAGCATGACCCCAGTCGCGTTTTGCATCCAGGTTACCCAGGAATATTTTATCCTGCATACCCATAGCAATTTTAGCTACGCCACGAGTGATCTTTCTTGTTACAAAGGTTTCACCTCTTAACGGCGACTCATGATTAAAAAGGATGCCATTTACGGCGAACATTTTATATGCTTCCCGGTAATTGACGGTAATCCAGTACGCATACATTTTAGCTACTGCATAAGGGGAGCGGGGATAAAAAGGAGTTTTTTCAGACTGTGGCACTTCCTGAACCAGTCCATACAACTCAGAAGTTGAGGCCTGGTAAACTTTGGTTTTTTTAATTAAACCGAGTAAGCGAACAGCTTCCAGTATGCGCAAGGTACCAATCCCGTCGGCATTGGCGGTGTATTCGGGCGTTTCAAAACTAACGGCCACATGGCTCATAGCAGCCAGGTTGTATATTTCATCCGGCTGCACTTCCTGTATAATGCGGATGAGGTTGGTTGAATCTGTTAGATCACCGTAATGCAGCTTAAAGTGTACATCTTTTTCATGCGGATCCTGGTAAAGATGATCAATACGATCGGTGTTGAATAAAGAACTTCTTCTCTTTATTCCATGCACTTTATAGCCTTTTTTCAATAAGAGGTCCGTTAAATAGGCACCATCCTGTCCGGTAACACCGGTTACTAAAGCAACTTTTGACATTTGATATGGTTAAAATTATCCAGATGCGGTTGATGGCACCTGTATTAAATAATGGTCAATTCTTTTGTTAAAGTCATAACACCTCAATTACCACACACACTTTCCAAAAGAAGCGTGTGGCATTGGAACAATCGCCATGAGTTAGTGATTAAACTGTAAACGGATATCACCCATCAACTCCGCAATAAATAAAATGACATGGGATTATTGCCCTTAGTATACTATTTTATTTACATATCATCTGCACTGGTGTAAGGCAAACTATAATCTCGATATGACCAGCAATGGAATGCAAAAATATTACAAATTTAAATAGTTTGTATGTATTATGCGCTTTTATGGTTGCCAGCTGCTCAAGGTTCCCGGCACACGAAAAACACCTAGGCATTTTCATAACCCCAAAAGATCCTACCATGCAATATTCAATACATTACTAT
>JBDSBP010000367.1:0-36211 GCA_039921525.1 Chitinophagaceae bacterium
AATACGTTTTGGGCTTTAGCCCAAGCGCTGACCGCCTTCTGAATCGCTAGTAACGGCGAGACACTTGGGCTAAGCCCATAGAAAGCCTGCCTGTGACCCAAGGCGGAAGCCTTGGGTTATTATAAAGCAATATAGACTAACGTTATATTATCGAACTAAGGTACTTTTATGAATACACTGGTTATTGGCGGAAGTTATATAAAAGTTTGAGGTATGAGGTGTGAGGTGTGAGGAAAGAAGGGAAGACATGATTATGGTAAGCCGATAATTGTACGAAAAAAATCTGAAGGGTTGGCATTATCTTTGGCGAATACTAAAAGGAATTGCTCATACCTCACACCTACTATATAACGTCCAAATTATTTACATGGTGACATCGGGCCAACTTGGTCTCCAAAGCTGACAGCTGATGGCTATACCCCATACCTCACTCCTCACACCTCCCTCGCCAGCTGCGTTAATAGGTTACGTAGAAAAATTCATGACCCTCTATTTAACCTAAAAGTATTTTTTTTAGTGATGAAGGTGCTGATATTTTTTTAATCATACCCAGGGTGCGGCCAGGGCGCGGGTAAGGCCCGCCCCTGCAGAAAATCTTTCAACTAAAGATCTGCAAAATAAAATTAATAAGATTTTAAATAACTCACAATGTTTGCACCCGGAGGCGTTCCGTTAGCACCATCCCGTGAGTAGATAATAGGATGCTGGATTTCCCGGGGCACTAAAAAGGCTGATTGACCTTTTAACCATGCTCTTTTAACGATGCTCCTACCGGAGCGCAGTCCCAGTTCAACCTGTTCTATACGCTTTTAAAATTATTTCGTATGTTATTTAGTAAGCACTGGCTAGTGGCTGAATGGAATCCTGCATACGAGAACTTCACACCAACGCATCATACAAAATTTCCACAGGATGCAGCGCTTTCTTGCCCGTACCATCTTTGATCTGGTGGCGGCAACTGGTGCCTGGAGCAGCAATAATAACATCTTCTTCCAGATTACGCACCGCAGGAAACAATACCAGTTCCCCTATCTGCATCGAGAGATCATAATGTTCTTTCTCATATCCAAATGAACCTGCCATGCCGCAACAACCTGAAGGAATGGTTTCAACAGTATAATTTTCGGGTAGGGATAACAGTTGTACCGAAGGCGCTACCGATGACAATGCCTTTTGCTGACAATGACCATGCAGTTTAACCAGTTTTTTTTGTTTAGTGAATTGTTCCTTTCTTATCTGGCCTTTAGAAATTTCACTTGCTATGAATTCATCTATTAGAAAAACATTTGATGATAGTGCTTTTGCCGTTATCAATTGTGCATCATCGGCAAGGTCTACATATTCATCCCTGAACGTTAAAATAGCAGATGGTTCAATACCTATCAAAGGTGTTTCTGATGTGATCAGCGGGCTGAGCAGGGCAACGTTTTTGTTCGCAATTTTTTTTGCTTTGCGAAGCAATCCCTTGCTGAGCCATGCTCTTCCACTTTCCTCATGTTTAGGTATAATAACTTCGTATCCTAATTTTTCCAATAATAATATGGCTTTGATGCCAATAGCCGTATCATTGAAATTTGTAAATTCATCGCAAAAGAGGTATACTTTTTTATTTCCCTTGTCAACATTGTTTTTTTGACGGTTGTTATACCAGCTTTTTAAAGTTGTCTTATATAAGGTGGGCATAGATCGTTCAACCGCAAAACCGGAAAAGCGCTTTACTAATTTACTAATGCCACTGCTGGTCATAAGAAAGTTATAAATAGAGGGAGCGATAGAGCCAAGCCTGCTGGAGTTATTGAATTGGGCAATGAGCCTGGAGCGAAAGGGAACACCGTTAGCATCATAATATTGTTGCAAAAATTCTGCTTTCAGTTTAGCCATATCTACATTAGACGGACATTCTGATTTGCAGGCTTTACAACTAAGGCAAAGATCCATCACATCATAAATTTCCTTATGATCGAAACGGTTTAGCTTATCAGAATGAGTAAGGAATTCGCGGAGTATATTAGCCCTTGCCCTGGTGGTATCCTTTTCATTACGTGTAGCCATAAACGATGGACACATTGTTCCCCCTGATAGATGCGTTTTGCGGCAATCACCTGAGCCATTACATTGTTCGGCGTGTTGCAATACATCCTGGTTATGATACCGAAAAACTGTTTTAAATGCCGGAGTATGTTGCCCTGGCGAATAACGCAGCATAGTGTTCATGGGCGGCGTATCAACAATTTTATTAGGATTGAATATGTTTGCCGGATCCCAGGTTTGTTTGATCAGCTGAAATAATTTGTAATTTTTTGCACCTACCATTTGTTGGATGAATTCGCCTCTAAGCCTGCCATCACCATGTTCGCCGCTTAAAGAACCATTGTATTTTTTTACCAATGTGGCAATCTCTTCGGCGATTGTTCTGAACAAACGATTCCCTTCAACAGTCTTTAAATTAAGAATAGGCCGTAAGTGAATTTCTCCCGAGCCAGCGTGTGCATAATGCACGGAATATAACTGGTGCTTTTTAAGGATCTCATCGAAATCACGGACATAGGAAGGCAGATCAAAAACATCTACCGCCGTATCTTCAATTACAGGAACTGCTTTGCTATCGCCGGGTAAATTGCTTAGCAGGCCTAAACCCGCCTTGCGTAATGTCCATATTTTTTTAGAATCATTGCCAAACAACAATGGGAAGTGATACCCTAATCCGGCAGCACGCATATCAGCTTCCACCTGTTGCGCAATTTCTATAATGTCGTCCTTGTTTGATCGGGCGAATTCAATAACAAGGATAGCACCCGGATCACCCAGTACAAAAAAGCGGTTTTTGCTTTGTTCTATGTTGTCCTTCGTGCATTCAAGAATATAATGATCAATAAGCTCGCTGGCACTAGGGTGGTATTGCAGTGCAATAAGGTTAGCTCGTAAAGCTTCATCTATGGAATTAAAGTGCACGCATAATAATCCAATTTCTTTAGGCGGCAGGGGAACAACGTTCAATTTAATTTCCGTAATAAAAGCCAGCGTGCCTTCGGAACCGGCAATCAGTTTACAAAAATTAAAACCAGGACCACCCGCAGTAAAGGGAGCTGAGTCTAGTAATATATCCAATGCATAACCGGTGTTCCTGCGTTCAATGCTTTTCTTGGGGAATTCTTTTCTTATTTCTTCCTGGTTTGAATAATTTCCCAGTATTCCACGTACCGTTTTGTAGATAGTTGCTTCCAGGTTTTCGCCTTCACATTTTTGATGAAATTCATCCAGGTCAAGCGTTTTAAATTCTGCTTCGGAGCCATCGCTCAATATTGCTTTTATTTCAAGAACATGTTCCCGGGTACTCCGGTAAACCACTGAGTTTGAACCGCAGGAGTTATTACCCACCATACCGCCGATCATGGCCCTGTTGGCAGTAGATGTTTCGGGGCCGAAAAACAGCCCGTGCGGTTTAAGAAACATATTTAATTCATCGCGTATTACGCCGGGCTGCACCCGAACCCAGTTTTGTTCTGTATTAAGTTCCAGTATGCCGGTAAATTTTTTGGAAACATCTACTATAATGCCATTTCCAACCACCTGCCCGGCAAGCGACGTGCCTGCTGCTCTTGGAACCAGCGCCGTTTTTTCAGCATGTGCAAAGCTGATCAGTTCTTTTATATCGGCTGTAGATGCGGGAATAGCCACTGCCAGGGGCATTTCCCGGTAAGCGGAAGCATCCGTTGCGTATAGGATGCGCATAGTATCATCATCATACAATTGTCCTTCCAGGCTTTTTGCTAATTGCTGCAACTTACTTTTCATTCGGGATATTCTTCTATTTAGCGGTTACAAAAATAGTCTGTTTTTACGCTTTATGATACATGGCGGTATAATATCCTTAAACAAGCCGTTTTATTTGCAGGCCGGCAAGGTTAACCTGTGGTTAAGAAAAGAAATTTTTTTAGGATAGGTCTACAATTTAATAACTTCATCGGCCTAAATAACTTAAATATTACTTATAATGAGTTACAAACTTTTTCTTGCCACCATTTTATTTACAGGAGGAACAATTATGGCTGATGCCCAACAAAAACCTAAACCGGAAGAAACCGAAGTTTGGGAACCGGTACCAAAAGTAGTAACACCCGGTAAAACAAACAGCGATGCCCCTTCCGATGCTATTATTCTATTTGATGGAAAGAACCTGGATCAGTGGGTTTCGGTAAACGACAACACAAAGCCTGCCGGATGGACGGTGGCAGATGGCATAATCACCGTTAAGAAGGGTACCGGCAATATACAAACCCGGCAGTCTTTCACCAATTATCAATTACATATTGAATGGAAAATTCCTGAAAATATTACGGGAGCCGGACAGGCACGTGGAAACAGTGGCGTATTCCTGGCTTCTATTGGTAAGGGAGATGCGGGATACGAATTACAGACGATGGATTCTTACAACAATAAAACCTATGTAAACGGACAGGCCGGAAGTATCTATAAACAATCCGCCCCATTGGTGAACCCCAACCGTGCACCCGGTGCCTGGCAATCCTATGATGTAATGTGGACAGCCCCTGTCTTTAATGATGATGGTTCCGTTAAATCCCCGGCAAGGGTAACCGTTTTATTAAATGGTGTGCTTGTGCAAAACAATACAGAACTAAAAGGGCCTACTGTTTATATTGGAAAGCCAACTTATGTCAAGCATGGCCCGGCTCCCATTAAACTTCAGGATCATGGCGATCCGAGCCCGGCGATCAGTTTCAAAAACATTTGGATAAGACCTTTATAGTTTAAAGTGTAAGGTTCAAAGTTTAAAGTTGGAAGTTCAATAATGATAAAAGTTCGATAGATTGGTTGATCCAAACTACCGAACTTTCGCATTCGAACTACTTTAAACCTTATACTTTGAACCTTAAACTTTGCACTTCCCCTTTACGGCGTTGCCGGAGCGATATCTTTCACAACAACGGGCCATGTGCCCGGCAGGGAACCAGCACTTACGCCCTTGTTCTTCCCACGCATCATGCTATCCAACCCGAAATTATAAACAGGCCGGCCTTTGTAAGTAAGTTGTTTCCTGGTGAACACCTCTATCGAACCAAATAATGTTTTATCAAGTACGGAAGGTGCCACTACCTTGAGGTTTTCATTTATTGGCCAAGTTCCATTATTACTAAAGTCGGCCCTGGTAAAAGTATTTGTATTCAACTTATCATTTCTAAAAGCATACAGCGTTACGCCCTTGCCATCTGTAAAATAGACGGTTCTGCCTGTTCCCTCGGTATAATCTGATAAGTACGTTTTGCCATTATTACCTGTCAGCTGTAAATTAGCCAACATGATGGTATAATCCGGCTTAGCTATAAACCAAATACCACCAACGCCATCCCCTGTAGTTACTCCCGCAACATCGGGGGTATTAACACCACCTACACTTGGAGCGTGGTAGTATAAGGGCCATCCTTTAAAGGTTGTTTGTTTTTTACCGTTTGCCGCCATTATTGTTTTAAAGTCACTAAGATGAAGGCTGGTATCTCCCAATTTATCATTATTTAAAGAATCAACGAAAAAGTAAGGCCAGGTGAGTTCGCAGTTGCCTGCGCAATTGTTTAGCCCATTAGCATCATTGGCAAACATATATACCGCATGCCCGCTTTTATCGGAGAGATAACTTCCAAGTGTGGGACTGTTGGAGATTCTTATCTCTATATCTACTTCTACAGGCGGCAGTGTTGGTGGGTCGTGATGTTTTTTGCAGCCATTAGCACTTAATAAGATTGCTGGCAAAGCAATATATAAGCTCATTCTGAGTAGCTTTTTCATGTAAATAGATTTGATGTGTTAAGATTTATTAATCAGACGATATGGAACAGGTTATAATTCGAAATAGAAACTGTAACGGTTGCCTCGTGCCATCAATAAATCATTCATTGATGGGTATTTAAAACTTCAGCATCTCACTGCCGCTGATATCAAAATTCAGAAAAATACAAAACGGAACATTTTTCTGAAAGTAAATAGTATAGGGTACGATGAACGATCTATATTTTTTGCTCGTTGCAACTAATCAAAAAATTTTCCAGGAAATACAACGTAATCGTGTCTTCACAATGGAGGCTGATAGCTAAGAGGTAAGAAAAACAGGCATGCAGTCCCAATCTCCGATTTCAAAGTTATTAAAAAAATAGATGTCCCGCTTTTCATCATAAATTTTTCTGTTAACATAAATCAACTATTTTTAGCCTCTGCTTTACCAAATAATCTGCTATGCCTCTCAAAAGAAAATTACTTCTTTGTATAATCTTGTTTTGTAGCTTCTCAGCAATTGCTCATCAAAAAAAAATTACTGGTAAAGTTACCTCCGCAGAAGATGCTACATCGTTACCAGGGGTATCAGTTTCCATTAAGGGAACAAAAATTGGCGCTACCACAGATCCCCAGGGAAATTTTACTATCAATGCAACAACAGGAGCCACACTGGTTTTCAGTTACATAGGTTACAACGATAAGGAAGTGGTGGTGGGTTCCGGCTACAATCTGGTAGTTCGCCTTGCTGCTGGAAATAATAATTTGAATACGGTAGTAGCAATTGGCTATGGTACTCAAAAGAAAAAAGAGCAAACCGCTGCCATCAGTACCGTTTCGGGGAAAGATATTTTTAAGTCGCCCGTTTCGGATGCCACCAATTCGTTGGTGGGAAGGGTGCAGGGTTTATTTTCCCAGCAACGTTCCGGTTTACCTGGCGATAATGGCGCAGATATTTTTATTCGTGGCAGGGCCTCCACCAATTCAGCGGCAGTAAAGGCCTGGAGTTCGACATGGGGTATACAAAACAGGTAGGACAGTTTAATATATCCGTGAATGGTAATATTATTTTTACAAGTGATAAAGTAATTTCCCAAAACGGGCAGGCTGGTATTCCTGATTACCAGAAAACAATTGGTAAGATAGCCGGCTCTTCGCTCATCTTTTTGTCAGACGGCCTTTTCAAAGATTCAGCACAGATCTTTGCCAGCCCCAGTCAGGCGTTTTTTGGAAAAATTCTCCCGGGGGATGTTAAATACAAAGATGTAGGAAGCTTAACAGGCAAGCCTGATGGCATCATTGATAACAGAATTACCTGTTTCCTTTTCCGCAGAGTGAACTGATTAAAGCGGTGAATTTGAAGCAGAACCCAGGGTGGTAGGGAAAAGGCTTTCAGCTATCAGCTTTTTCCCCTGCGATGGAGTGAGCTAAATATTTTCATTTTGCTTCGTCAATCAAATGTGTGTGATGACATCATTTCACTCGTCTCCCTATTTATTTAGCTACAATAAACCTAACTTATCTATTCGGGTGATAATGCTGACAGCCGATAGCTGACAGCTGACAGCCTTCTTCATCACCTCTTCGTCCTGTCTTCCATATTCAAATTATCATCAAACGGGCTTTTTGTAAAAGGGTACATCAGTTGTTTAACATATCCCTTTGGAAAATTAGCTTCCCGCAAGCCGGTTCCTGCCGGCCATTCTTTACCGGGTAAGTAATAGGTGCCGAATATTTTATCAATAAAAGGAAAAATGGTAGCGAAATTCTTGCCGTAATGTGCCGGGTCCTCACAATGATGCCAGTGATGATATTGCGGTGTAGCGAATATATATTTCAGGAAGCCGAAATTGATGCGCGTATTGGCATGAATCAATACCGCATGGATGGCCATAAAAATAATGTAGGTGTTGAACGTTATTTCAGAGAAACCAAAAATATAGAGTGGAATGAATGTCATGGAACGGGTAACGAAAATATCTATAAAATGGGTGCGTGATCCTGCCAGCCAGTCCATATGCATGGTAGAGTGATGCACGGAATGAAACCGCCATAAATAGGAATGGGAATGAAAAAAGCGATGTGCCCAATACTGGAAAAGGTCAGTTACGAGGAAGGCGAATAAAAGTTCCAGCAGGAAAGGTAGTTGTTGAATCCAGTGTTGCACTTCAGAAAAACCGATCCAGCCGAAAAACAGCTTTGCCGGCTTTTGTGTAATAACGCCGAAAAACTGGATGAATAAATGGCTCACCACGAAATACACCAGGTCCGTGCGCCATTCTTCGTGAAACTTGGTTTGCTCTTTATTTTTTGGAAGCACCAATTCAATCGGCACAAAAATAACTGCCATCAATAATAAATCCAGCAACAGCCAGTCGAGCCCGAGATGCCAGTTTGTTTTATCTACTGCCCGACCGTGGACGCTAAAACCACCGATGATGATAGCTGCCGTACCTGCAAGAATCCCTGCCAGGGCCCATTTCTTTTGTTTGCTTAATAATAAGCTGAGCAACGCGAATAAAAAACAGGCAATGATCACTGCGGTGATCAAAATCTTCATGGATTCGCCGGTGTATACATTGCGGAACTCTGGCGTGGTGAGCAATTCAGGGTATTTGAAGCATATAACACCGAAAAAGGAAAGCAGTCCCAGGAAAATGGAAATATAGCCGCTTATCTTTCCTTCGCCAAATTTTAGACGGGTAGTCGTTTGGGTCATGATTTTTTTGTTAAATAGGGTTGTCATTTACAGATTCGCTAAGTTCTGCAATTAAAACTTCCGGTCAAAGCTTTCAACCGTATTAATGTGTGAGCCGTAGTAATAAAAGCGTGAACGGTGTCTGGCGGCGGCTAGCCCGAGCTCGTTATCTCAAAAATTCTTATATTGTATCACAAATTGTACCATGAACAAGAAACATATATTGTTGCCGCTAGTCATCTTATTTTTATCTCCATTATTATATGGACAGGATGTAGATACCACGATGCTTTGCCGGGGCGCCTACTTTACTGAAGCGGAAGGAAAGGCAGCGCTGGAAAAAATGGCCACCACGTATCATGACCTTGCAAGCTGGGAGAAGAGAGCGGATCGCATACGCCAGGGAATCATCAAAGGATCAGACCTGGCTGATCTTCCAGCTCACACCCCTTTAAAGCCCATCATCCATAGCAAAAGATTTTATAATGGATATACGGTCGAAAATGTAGCCTTCGAAAGCTTGCCCGGATTTTTTGTGACGGGTAATCTTTACCGCCCCATTGAAACGCAGTCATCCTATGCCGGCATTCTGGCGCCTCATGGTCATGGAGATAACCCCCGCTACCAGGAATATGTACAAAAACGTTGCGCCACCCTTGCACGTATGGGCGCTGTTGTGTTTGCATACGATATGATCGGCTACGGCGATGCAGATCAATGTTCGCATAAGCATCCCCGCGCGCTGGAAATGCAGATCCATAATAGCCAGCGTGCTATTGACTTTGTACTTACCCTGCCAGGTGTGGATGCCAAACGTATTGGCGTTAGCGGTGAATCTGGCGGCGGAACACAAACGTTTATATTAACGGCGATAGATAAACGAATTGCTGTTGCTGTACCGGTGGTAATGGTTTCCGCATACTTCTTCGGTGGCTGTAGCTGCGAGAGTGGTATGCCCATTCACAGAACGAAAGATTTTCAGACCAGTAATGTTGAAATTGCTTCCCTGGCCGCCCCACGTCCCATGTTATTAATCTCTGATGGTAAAGACTGGACGAAGAACACACCTGACGTCGAATATCCATATATACGCAATATTTACAAATTGTATAATAAAGAAAGTGAAGTGGAGAATGTGCACCTTCCTACTGAAGGTCATGATTATGGAATTAATAAAAGAAAAGCCGCTTATCGTTTTTTAGCGAAGCATCTTGGTCTTTCGTTGGAGAAAGTATCAAACGCGCGGGGTGATATTGAAGAAGGGTTTGTTACGGTTGCTGATAGTTCGGTGCTTAAAGTGTTTAACGCGGAGCATCCGCGGCCAGCGTATGCCGTTATGGGAGATGAAGCAGTGAGTAAAATGTTGGCGAAACCTTGACCTGACTTCCGAAGTCTTCAAGACTTCGAAAGTCTTATCCAAATACAGTCTTCAACACGATCCAGGAAGCTATAATCTTATAGAGAGTAAAGGCGTCGTTTCTAACGCTAGACTTTCGAAGTCTGAAAGACTTCGGAAGTCAGATCAAAACTCAAAAACTCAATACTTCAACTCATTACTCCTTCCCGATTCATTTCCCTGTAAATCCACCGCCGTAACATAGATTGACTTTGTTCGTCTTTGTGCAGGTATATAAAAACTGGTAAGCGGTGTAAAATGCGCTCGGGCATTATTTTCATAGATGTTATACCCCAGCAGGCTCTTATTGTCTTTCGAGGCATTCCATTGTAATAAGTACCCTTCCTCCTTACTGGGAACACCGCGTAGGTTAGAAGGCAGCGAAGGGTTTACCGTATCCGGCCGCAAACGTTCCACACAGTTTATTAACGCACGCAGCTGGTGATAGTTCCCCTTCCATATTTGTCCTTTCAAACCGGATTTTTGAGCAGGTTCCTTGTCAAGACCTCCCTGGTACCAATCTCCATGTTCATGATCTATGAGGTATTTTTGCACGTAGCTCCACTGTGTTTGAAATTTTTTAAAGTATTGGTGTTCATCACCAGGAAAATGATCAGCCATCAACAGCAATGTGTTTAATCCTTCCGCCTGTGCCCACCAGTTTTTGCTGTCTTTAATAATAGTTATCTGTGGGTTGTCTTTAAAATAATATCCTTCATCATAAAATCCACCAACCGCATTATCCCACCCGTTTTTAAGCGCATGATCGATCATGGTTTTGGCCATCCTCATGGTAGCCGTATCATTTTTTATTCCCAATAGATGCGAGGCCTCGAGCATCAGGTAAGCGGTTTCCACATCATGCCCAAAGGAAACATGATCCAGGTTTCTATGTTTTAAAATGACGGCTTCGGAGGAATCTTTGAAAGATATGGGAGTCCAGTCGGGCTTGAAAAATAATACCAGGTAACCTTTGGGGTTAGTCATCTTATCGCGGATCAGGAAAAGCATTTCCTGTAAACGTACTCTCAGCAGATTATCCGGCCATACACTATAAAGTTCGGTAAAAGCTTCCAGTAAATGAATGGAGCTGTTCTGATCTTTATAACCCAGGTCGGAAGTAGAAGGAGTGCTCTTATCTCTTTGTAACGGTTTTCCTTCTTTTGAAAGGTGCTGGTAATAACCCTTGTTGAGCGAATCGTGGCTATTATTCTCAAGCCACATAAAGGCCTTTTTTGCGAATGATAGTGCAATGGTATCTCCGGAGGATCGATAATAAGCCGCCATGGCATAAATGGCAAACGCATTTCCATAAGCGTCTTTGGGAGAAGTGCCTCCGGGTTTAATGGTCCCTTTCCGGGTTACTAACGTATAAAAGCCCCCGTAATCTTTATCCCACATCACATTCTTTAAAAAATTAAATCCGTTTTTTGCACCCGTTTTATAGAAAGGTACTTCCGGGTAAACTTCGGCAGCGCGGGAGTTTGACCAGGTATGACGTGCCTGGGTAACGATCATTTTATCCTGCTCGCCTGTGAGTTTAAAGTCGAAGGTAAAGGTGCTAAGGAAGCCTCCATATTGCTTATCAACCGATTGAGGATACCATTTATTCAATAACTCATTGCGAATGGAATTATCCATTTCCGCAGCTATCTTCGACCGATCTTCGATATCTGGAATAAAAGAAAAAAAGTAAAAGGTAGATATTACCAAGAGAGTTGCTATGCAGGGAATTTTAAATAAATGGTTCATAAATGAAGAATTAGCGTTGCGAAAATTACACTTAATGCCCGACGATAGTATGACAACGTACTATAATTTTTTAAAACGGCCATACCCGTTTTCTGGTTAAATTGCATTGATGAGTGCAAGAAGTGGCATATCTCCTAAAAATTCCGCTAAAACCAGGCCAACACAGGTAACTTTTAAAGAACGACTAGCCGCTTTGCGTAATCTCCCGGCATTTTTCAAACTGGTATGGCAGACCAGTCCTTCGATGACGATCGTTAATGCATTGCTTCGTATTGTGAGGTCAGCCATGCCTTTGCTAATATTATATGTAGGCAAGCACATTATTGACCAGGTGGTATTTTTAATCCGTAGTGATGGAACCCATTTGCATGAATATCTTTGGAAGCTGGTTGCCGCAGAATTCGGACTGGCGATCCTCACAGATGGGTTGAGCAGGGCTGTAAACCTGTTGGATAGCTTGCTGGGTGATAAATTTTCCAACCATACGTCGGTAAGAATCATGGAACACGCCGCAACGCTTGACCTTGATCAGTTTGAAGACTCTGCGTTTTATGACAAGCTGGAACGTGCCCGGCAGCAAACAGTCGGTCGCACTATCCTGTTGTCGCAGGTATTAAGCCAGGTGCAGGACCTTATTACGATGGGGTTCCTGGCGACAGGCCTCATGATCTTTAACCCCTGGCTCATATTATTATTGTTGATAGCTGTGGTTCCCGCCTTCCTGGGTGAATCTTACTTCAATGATAAAACGTATGCGCTAACCAGGGGACAAACTCCCGAAAGACGTGAACTGGATTATATCCGTTATATGGCTGCCAGTGATGAATCGGCCAAGGAGGTAAAGATCTTTGAACTGTCGGGATTTTTAATTGATCGTTTTCGCAAACTATCCAGCCAATTTTATCTAGATAACAAGCGCCTGGTTACCAAACGATCTTTTTGGGGTACTGTCTTCGCCCTGGTAGGTAGCGCCGGGTACTATGGCGCTTATGTTGTTATTATCGGGAAAGCCGTAAACGGCAGTTTATCCATTGGCGATCTCACTTTCCTGGCCGGTTCTTTCAGGCAGTTACGAAGCCTGCTGGAAGGAATCTTAACTCGCTTCACGAGTGTTTCACAGGGAGCCATTTACCTGAGCGATTTATTTGAATTCTTTGAGATCAAACCGCAAATCCGGCAGTCACGCCATGCCAGGCCTTTTCCGAATCCTGTCCGCGATGGTTTTACGTTTGAAGATGTTGGATTTCGCTACCAGCATTCAGAGAATTGGGCGAACCGTCATCTCAGCTTTACACTGCATGCGGGTGAAAAGCTCGCGCTCGTTGGGGAAAATGGTGCCGGCAAAACGACCCTGGTAAAATTGCTGGCAAGGTTATATGACCCCAGCGAAGGGCGTATTTTATTAGAGGGAATAGATCTGAAGGAATATGATCTTGCCTCATTACGTTTGAACATCGGCGTTATATTCCAGGATTTTCTCCGTTATCAAATGACAGTGGCGCAAAATATTGCAGTGGGAAATATAACGGAAAATGCTAATCGCGAATTGATTGAATCGTCTGCGCGGCAGAGTCTCGCGCATGAGCTCACCGAAAAATTACCTAACAAATATGACCAGATGCTGGGTCGCCGTTTTAGCCAGGGCATTGATTTGTCTGGGGGCGAATGGCAGAAGGTGGCGCTGGCGCGGGCGTACATGCGCGAAGCACAATTATTAATTCTCGATGAACCGACAGCCGCCTTGGACGCCCGGGCTGAATACGAAGTCTTTCTCCGCTTTGCAGATTTAACAAAAGGGAAATCGGCGGTGTTAATATCTCATCGCTTTTCCACCGTTCGAATGGCCGATCGTATCCTGGTTCTTGAAAAAGGGATGTTGATTGAAATTGGTAGTCATGAAGAATTGTTAGAAAAGGATGGCCGGTATGCGGAGTTGTTTAATTTGCAGGCAATGGGGTATAGGTAGATGATGGCTCACGTCTCATAAAAAATGGGTAGAAAAAACCGAAAAAGAATATGCCTTTATTTACATCCAATATATTTTCAGATAAAGAAACCACGCTTACAACAATTAAAAAGCTACAGAATATATAATCTTTTAAAGTAAAAGCCTGCTTAAAACCAACTCCTAAAACAAACAGGAAAACTGCCAACCCTATAATACCAGACCTGATCAAAAAACTTAGGTATTGATTATGGGCATTCAACTGGTTGAGGTACGAAATAAATAATTTTTTTTGAAAATATTCTTCTTTTAAAAGGCTAACCTCGCTTCCGGTGCCATGACCAATTACAGGTGACTGCTTCACCAGGGGCCAGGCGGCCTGCCATCGAACTAAACGCGGTTCAACTACATTAACATTATAAGATGATTTTGTTAAATCCTGTTTCAGCCCTTGTATAAAACGGGTTTTGAATTGAACGCTTTTTGTAAGGCCAGCAATAGCCAGCAATGATAACACGAATGATACCGTGATAAATTTCCAACGGTTTCTATATCTGTGGATCAGAAAAAAGGCGGCAAGGTAAAATATTACCAACGCAGCTATAAATACCGCTTTAGATGATAATTGAACGATCGCCGTCATCAGGATCAGCAACCCGATGGTATATAACAATCGTTGTCGCCATTTATGAGAAGTGACAATCACCTGTAAAAAAACAGCCGCGGCAACCGTTACATACATCGCCAGGTAAGTAGCGTGCAGGTTTAAAGGAAGAGAAAAGTTATGATTGATGAAAGCGGTGGTCATCAATGTGGAAAGCGGAAGATGATTGTACCTGATAATGTTAAACGCATCAAAATAAAGATATATAATTATAACGAGCATACTTAACCCAAAAGCCTTCATCAACCTAAAGCGGTATGTAGCGAGGTTGAGCGAAGTGATCGAAAAAACGAGGGGAAATATAAGCAGGCCAAGTTGCTTTCCAAGATCAACAATCATTTGATCTTTATCGGAAGAATAAAATGCGCTGGCAAAAGTTATCACATAAATTAGCGCTGAAAGCAAAACAAGAAACCTGAATCCGGAAAATTTTTCTTTTTTGAAATGAATTAGTTCATGCAGAATAAAACTTGCCAATACCATCTCGGAATAAAAATCATTGAACGGCAGGCATACCATGAAAGCCATGATATGATAATAACTGATCTTATTGGTAAGTGTGTCTTCGATCCTGAACATTTCTTTCATTACTCTTGTTAATTACACATTGAACCATAAAATTTTCATATTGATCAATCACTTTTCCCCAATTATACTGTTCCTGTATTTTTTGCAGGTTATTATTAATCATATCTTCTTCTCTATAACCCCGTTCTGTATTTTCAATAAGAGACTTTACATCTTCCGGGGTAGAGAAATAAAGTCCATCATCACCAAGGATACTGTTGTTAAACACATTATCATGCGCGGCAATCAGCGAGCTGCTGGCCATTGCTTCCAGTAAACAGGGATTGGTTCCTCCCACGCTATGCCCGTGGAAATAAAGTTGCGAAAAGTATTTGAGTGTATGTTTGTATTTTTCATCAAAGATAGTACCGGTGAAAATGATACGATCGTCTGATTTATATTTGCTGGTAAGGTGTTTGCCAAATTTATTATCGGGGTCGCTGATCACCAGGAATTTTTTGGTGGAGTTACTGGAAGTAAAACCATCCAGTATTATTTCGAGATTATTTTCACATACCATCCGCCCCATGGAAATATAATAATGGAAGGCAGTAACATGATATTCTTTCAGCAGGTTTTCATCTTCATGATCAAAAATCTGCGCGCCATAGGGAATGTATTGAGTGGGCACGGTGTATTTTTCCTGTATATAAGATTGGATCATCCTGGAGTCTGCAACAATAAAGTCACTGTATTTAACGGCCAGCTTCTCTGCATAAAATAAAAATTTTTTAACCGGTTCAGAATACTTGTTGCGCTTCCATTCCATACCGTCCATATTATAAACGATGGTAGTCTTCTTTGGATACAGTTTGCCCCAGACAGAACTGCTGGTATAGCCAAGCATCAGGAGTATATCAAAATTTTTAGTGCGTGCATCGAGAATACAATTCAGATCGTAAATAAACTGACCCGCTGATCCTAATTTATATTCGGGATCGTAACAATGTACGATGTTCACCTGGTTCCAGGTATTTTGCTGATAGTAGTGGTTGTGAGAATTGTAAACGTAAACCTCATGGCCTTTAGTCACCAGGCCAGCAGAAAGATAGGAAGCAAATTGTTCAAATCCTCCGTAATGATTCGGAATCCCCCTTGTTCCTAAAATTCCTATTTTCACTTATTTTGTTTTTTTTTAAATTCTTATATATTTCCAATGTTTGGTTGGCGGCTATCTTCCAGGTGAACTGTTCAAATACTCTTTTACATAAAGCCTCATTAAACTTGCTGGAAGCGGCTTTCTCTACCGCCTCATAAATACTTTCTGGCGAAGCAGGATCACAATACCAAGCATCTGTTCTGAAATAGTCGGATGCATCACCCCTGTCTGTAATTACAATATTACATTTCATGGCAGCAGCTTCCAGTGAACTCAGGCCGGTTGTTTCAAACCAGCTTGGCAGAATATGCACTTTGGCTTGTTTATAAAACTGAACCAACGCTTCCTGTGTCATGCTGCCCATGAAATGCACATTGTCTGCTGCGATTTCCTTGCATGCTTTCCAGTAATCCATTTGGTTTTGAGCAGGCTTCCCTATTAATAAAAGCTTAAACCGGGTTCCATTTAGCGCTTTGATCAAATTCAACTGGTTCTTTATACCTTCTATCCTTGCAACACATAAAACCAGCAACTCATCTTTTTGATATCCTTCGCTCCTTTGAAATATTTTTTCGTCTATTCCGTTTGGAATAACGGCAAAAGAACTGGTCAAATCAAAGTGCTTCCCCATTCTTTTCCTTTCGCTATACGAGTTAGGTAATAAAAAGGATGCCTTGTTTAATACCTGCTGTATTGATTTTTTTTGGCCAGACAACAGATACTCCCTGCTCATTATCCGTTCGCCGTTATAAATTCGCCTGCCAATAATTTTCAGGTATTCAATGGCATGCGAATTAAGCATTTTAAAGATACTGCCCGGAATGCCTTTTCTAAAATACTTATCAAACTCTCCGTATTCAATAAAGATCGGTGTAACAACAAATGGTTTTCTAGAAAGACGGATATGAATGAGAATATCCGCTGGTCTTGTAATGTTAAAAAAGTGAAGCAGGTCATACGATGCATAATTACTTATTTCAGGAGTGAGCTTTACATCAACCTCTACTCCTGATTCACGCAGGTATTTAGCAGTATGTAGTATCTGGATGGTATCACCACCCGGTTCCGTATGTAATGTGGCCCTGGCAATCATCAATACTTTCATCGTATATTAATTATCCTTTTATTCGACACTTGATTAAAAATCGCTTTTCTTTTGTTTATAGATAGCTTTTACCCATCCTGCCGGTAGCAGGGAAAGTACCCACAGCATATACGCTTCAACATTAAATGGATGGATCCTTATAAGGTGGCGAATGTTCTGTCTTGCTTTGGCAGGGCGATAATTATTCCAAAGATATTTTTTTGCCAGTAAAGAATAATAGGATCCGTCTTTTATTCCCGAATTATCCTGCCGGCGGATAATTTGCAGTATTTCTTCCGCTTCTTTCGAATGAATAAAACCATCCTGTATTGCCTGGTACTTCAATGTTTTGAAACGTTGTCCCCGCCAGCTTTCGTCTATCGTTACCGATTCCGGGTTAAACCTTACTTTAACAAGGCTCCGGGGAAGATTGCAAACTTTTCCTTTTTTTATTAATAATGACCAAAGCAAGTGATCTTCAAAAGTATGAGCATTTTCATTATAACCGCCAAGTTCCTGAACTTCGTTTTTTTTGAAGATTACCGCTACATGCAAAAACGGGCAATATCTAACCGGTAGTTTTCGAATCTCCTCATCCATATGCGCGCTGCATTGATAAAAAAAAATATATTCGCCATTTTTATCAATATATTCCGCATCGCTTCCCGCCAGTATGTACCCTGGATTCGCCTCCATGAAATTGTATTGAATTTGTAACCTTTCAGGATAACAAATATCGTCTGCATCAAAGCGCACGATGTATTTTGCCCGTGCATATTGCAGACCGCGATTAAGTGCTTTTGCCACACCGCCGTTGGATTGGTTGATCAACACAATCCGTGGATCGGTAAAAGATCGTATGACCTTCTCCGTCTTATCGGTTGAACCATCATTTATAATCAATAGTTCAAAATATGGAAAACTTTGATGCAGTACGGAATCTATGGCTTCAGCAATATACTTCTCCGTATTATAGGCAGGCATTAACACGGTTATTTTTATATTATTTACACTATTCGCCATGAAGCCCTCTTTTGTTTTCCTTGATGTTTAACAGCAACAATAATTCAAAAACTACCAGGACAGATAATTGTTCAAACCAATATTCTACCAGAAAGGCCCCCAACATCACCAATAATACCGGGATGCCGTAGGTTAGCAGCTTCCGTTTCCTGGCATAATAACCTATGTAAAATATAAAAAAAACAAGAAGACCTGCAATTCCGTATTCACTTAATAATTGATCGTAAACAGAATTGGGCATGTTGATGATAGAGTGTAACTGGGCATCTTTGCTGAAATAATATAAAAAGATAGCCAGGTGGTTTTCCCTAAATTCCCTGTTTATGTAAACATATTTTAAAGGGTATCCGCCGGCGATATTAAGTCCGGTAGTACGGAAGGCTAACTTGGAAGAAAAATTGCCCATACCGTTCCCTGTTAGCAATTTCAATGGATGTCTTTGGAAGAAATGATATGTTTGCTGCAAGGCGAGCACTTTTCCCGGTATACGGTTCCCATCTTTGTTTGATGAAATGATGCTATCCTCCTTCTTGTCTTTTTTGACGTATGCTATCAATTCTTTTTGCAAAGGCGTTTCTTCTCTTTTCCGCTGAAATGGTATTGAATGAATATTGTCTTTTGGAAGACTCGGCTTTTCCGCCGGTGGAGCGGGTAACACAGGGGTAGTTTCTATGGCTTCTACTTTGTTTCCAGATACCACTAATGACTTTTTCAGGGAAAGGCTGGCCATACTATCCAGGTATAGTTTTGCAAACTTTTGTTTTCGCTCGTCCGTGCTTAGCAGGCTGTCAGCTTTTGCGATGATATCTGCATGCGGTGCCGGCGGCATAATAGAATCCTTTCTTAATATGCGTTTAAAACTTCCCTGGACATATTTATTATTTTGTGGTGAAATCTTAACCATAAAAATTATGAGGCAAGCCACACAAATACCTATCAGGCTTTTTTGATCTCTGCCGGATTGAAAAATGAATACAAAGCCAAGCACGCCGGTTAACAGCATGTTCGTTAGGTTACTGCCTGTTAACAATAAAGCCGCCATACATAATAATGTAAACAGGGCCTTTTTCCTGTTTATAAAATAAACAACGGCAAAAGCATTTAAAATGGCATTTGTAGTGGATGTGTCAAAGCTGATGCCCCGTATATAGTCACCGGTAGTAATAAAATATTTCTGGTATAGCCCCTGGTAAGTATAAGGATTGATGGCGCCCGTTTCGATAATAATTTTACCAAACATGGCAAAGCTTACCAGTACATTTAGTAAAAAAAACAAATTAAGTGTAGCATGAACGGTAGCAGGTTCGCTTTTTTCTATAATCCGGAAACATTGGTAACTAGCAAATGCGGCAAGCAGCCAGAATAAAATGCCCACTGCCGCCGCTGCCAGGTAATTAAAAGTGAGACTATCTGCCTGGAATAATATGTTTAGGATCCCGATCAGGATGATAGACATATAAAAAAGCAACATCTTATTCTGCCAGAATTTTACCGTGAATAGTGTTTTCCTGTTCAAAATGCAGGTAATTATAACGGAAAGCACTTTCACCCACAACTTCACATTCAGAAAAAGTATAAGAAAGAGTAAGAGTTCCCAGTTAATTTGTTGATAGTATACCTGTTCCTTTATCCACTTCAAAATTTTCATTCCCGGGGTATTCTTTTGCTGATGAAAAACAATTTTGTCAATATATGCTTTACTTAGACTGCGGGTGAACATAAAAGGCAACTAAAATATTCTTAGTAACGTATCATAAATAGTTTTTGGAAGCCTGAAGCTGATTTATTATGCAAATAACTCAATTTTTATTAAATTCAAAGTGTCGTTTTCTACGTACTAAATGCACAGTCCAGTGAATGTAGAATCAAGCATATTAAAAGTAATATTGTATTTTGATATTTTCAATTATCCACTTTCAAAGGATGAAATCGGGCTATTCCTTGATCAGCAGGCAGATGAAAGTCATTTTTCAGCAGCCTTGCAGAACCTGCTGGATGATAAATACCTATTTCAACATGATGAATTTTATTCGGTGCAGGATAAATATTCATTAGTAGAAAACAGGAGGTCGGGAAATATTAAGGCTCTTTCCCTAATGCCGACGGCCTATAAAATTTCTAATTTACTTTTTAAATTTCCTTTTGTTCGGGGAATCGGCATCTCCGGCTCTTTGTCAAAGAATGTTGCCCATGAGGAAGCAGATATTGATTTTTTTATTATCACTAAAGCGAACCGGCTCTGGATTGCGAGAACGTTGCTGCATATGCTTAAAAAGCTAAGCTTTTTGGTTGGCCGCCAACACTGGTTTTGTATGAACTATTTTGTAGATGAGGAAAATCTGCAGGTAGAAGAAAAAAATATTTTTACAGCTATTGAATTGGTCACCCTGTTGCCGGTTTGCGGTAACGGAAGTCTGCATAATTTTTTTGACGCGAATGAATGGGTTAATTTCTATTATCCTAACCATGGATGGAAAACCAGTTATATTAAAAAGAGTTCATCTTCGTCTTGGTTCAAAAAGATCGTTGAAAGAATTTTTAATAACAGCCTTGGCGATCGCTTGGATGATTATTTTTTGAAATTGACCAGCAGGAGATGGAACAAAAAAGAGAAGCTGGTAAAACTCAATGGAAAAGGCAACCCGATGGGTTTAAAAAATGCAAAACATTATTCTAAACCCAACCCGGTTTTTTTCCAGGAGAAGATATTAAAGATGTACCAGGAGAAGTTGGATACTGTGACGATGCGGAGTGTTTCTATGATGGAGGAGAGCCATAAGAATTAGCGGAGTGATTCTGTAATGGTGGAGAGTTATAAGAATATGCGGAGTGATTCTATAATAGAGATGAGGCATAAGAATTATCGGGGTGATAGCACTACCTTCCCTTCCTTATTCCCTCCCCTCCTTGGAATGAGGTGGGGAAGATAACACCATTACTTTCATAAGCTGTCTAACTTAATGACTTGCCAACCTCTTACTATGAATCCTCTCCCACCACATCCCACTCTTTGCTTTGATCGACTTAAGCTTTAATGGCACCATTTCCTTAATGGTGTTCTTTTGGTGAAGAAGCATCTCAAAGTGTATCCAGCTAATGGCGTGGTCATAATATTTTCTGCTGTAGGTGCGTTTAAAATCAATGTCACGATCAGTACTTGTCTCCCACGGCAAGTCTTCTACAAATAAATTCTCTACTTCACTGTAAAGCGGTGTTCCCTTAATGGGGTAAGCAACTGTTATCGTATACTGGTTTGGGTTAGAATTCTTCAGGTGTTGCAATGTGTCTTTTATATCTTTTTCGTTTTCCTGCGGATAACCTAACATGATGAAGGTGCCGGCTTCCATTCCATATCGTTTAACCAGTTGTATCATATCACGAACCTGTTCAACCTTCACTCTTCTATCCATGGCATCTATAATTTTTTGCGAACCACTTTCTGCTCCTATCCATACCCGGAAACAGCCACTTTCTTTTAACAATTGCACTACTTCTTCATTCACCCTGTCGGCACGTGTTATAATTTCGTATGGAACCACCAGGTTGCGTTGTTTCATTTCCTGTGCAAATTCTTTTAACCATCTGTGGTTGATCGTAAATACATCATCCACAAACCAGATCATATCAAATTTGTAATTCTCCTTGAGCCATTGAATTTCATCGGCAACCAGGGAAGGCTTCCTTCTACGATAGCTGGTGCCATATACAGCACGACTGCACCATTTGCAGGAGTAGGGGCATCCTCTCATAGTGCTTACATTCACTACACTCACACCATGTTTTTTCTTCCAGACGTCTAAATATAGCTGCAGGTCGATCTTGCAACGATCTGGCATAGGAAGCTGGTCTATTTCCCTGATCTGCATACGCTCAGGGTTAACAGCTACGATTCCGTTACCTTTACTGTACGCAATACCATATACCCCGTTCAATTCGGGTGACTCAGATACAGCGTAGGCCTTAACGAGTTCAAGCATTGTCTCTTCCCCCTCACCGAATACGATGACATCCGCGCCATTTTCAATAAATTTTTCCTTATGATTGCGAACTTCAGGACCACCCAAAATAATCGTCGTATGTTCCAGGCCAGGAGTTATCCTTATGAATTGAATTATTTTTAAAACATTCAGCTTGGTCATCAGGTTGGTGTAGATGGCCACCATGCCGGGTTCCTCCTGCACGATATATTCCTTCAACCGATCCAGTGTGCTGAACGTAGAATCAAAGACCGAAGTGGCAAATCCATTCTTTTCCAGGTATGCGGAAATGTAGAGTATCCCCAATGGCGGATAGGGCCTCATGATCATTTTTTCCTTGGGATCTTCTTCTATAAAATAGCCATGCGTTAAAAGAATTTTCATGCCTGCGGTTGTTTTTTAAGGATTACACAATAATGATCAGCCAGGGATGATAAAAAAGGAAATCCGAATTTTATTTCCCATTGGTTCAATGCCTTCAGCAAGGTAAGGCGCTTTGCAAAAGTTGTTTCAAGATAAGAGGGAGGTATGAATAGTCCCACCGGCTGCGTTTGTACCCGGGTAAAAGCTGGTAAGAACAATTTTGTAAGCTGTCGGGGGGCATAATAAAATATCTGCATAACATGCTCGTGTAACCGGAAAGGAATAGATCGTTGAAGACGACGAAAGGCCTTGTTAAATCTGCCTTTCAGAGAATAATACAGCATTTCCCATAAACAACTTCTACTCATCACCACTAAAAATAAGGTACCATTGGTAGTTACGATATGAGAAAGATTTTTACTTAACAACCGGATGTCATTTTCATCCACGCAATTAAGTCCGCCAAAATTTGAAATCACCAGGTCGAATGGTTTTTTAAAATCATAATCCGCGATCTGGCTGAAACTACTGGTAATAAAACGGGGCAATTTATCTTCGACGATTGATTCCGGTTTCTTCTGCTTAGCCTTTAATATCATTTGTTCGGAAGCATCCATTGCTGTAACATTATGACCCAGCTTTGCCAACTGTAAAGCATCTTCACCCGTTCCACAATTTATTTCCAGTATGTTCAATGGCCTTTGATAGGATTGCAGCAGCGGCATGAGAAATTGCCACACTCTTTTTCGTTGCATCTGTCCGATCAGCGAATGTGTAAAATCTTTATCATAGGTTTCAGCCGCTATATCAAAGGGTGATGGTTTCATTGGTAAATCCAACTTCGTAATTAGTATGAAAAATATTGAAATGAGTGTAAATACAATCGGAGTTTTTTGAGTTATGAAAGCTGATACCTGGTAGCTAATACCTGATACCCGGTTTGCCGCATCATGGTTTAGCTGCTTCCAGCTTTAGCTTGAACAACATTTCCTGAACGATATAATAAGGAAGTTTCAATAAATTTCTGAAATCAGAAAAGTGAAACTTGGCTGGTTCGCGAAACAGGCTTTTTAAATAAGCACCCGATTTAATTCTCAAAAAATGCGCATGCACATACCGGTGTAACTGCTTATAAAAAGCCGGTTGATACGTGTTTAGGAACATTAGTTGTAAATCATCCGAATCGGTCCAGTTCGCTTTTTCTTTTAAATCTTTTTTTACTTTGTCATAGAAAATAGTACCGGGTAATGGATAAGAAACGGAGATGCCTATGCTATGTGGCAGAAGTTCGTTGATCATTTTAATAGTCTGGCGAATGTCTTCTTTTGTTTCGCCCAGGTAGCCAAACTGGATGAAGAAAGAAGGTTTGATACCATGTACCTTTAGCAGCCTGGTGGACTTATAAATTTGTTCAACCTTTGTTCCTTTATCCATAGCATCGAGGATCTTTTGTGATCCGCTCTCTGCTCCCATCCAGGCATTATCGCAGCCGGAACGGGCAAGCGCTTTTATATAATTTTCCTGCAGGAGCAAGTCAGCCCTCGATTGTATTTTATACCTGAAATGAAGATTTTCTTTTTCTAACAGATCGGCAAATTCATTCACCCAGCCTGGCTTCAGGCCAAAAATATCATCGCAGAACCAAATATGATCGAACTCATACATGTACTTTAAATACTTTAATTCCTTTATCACGTTGGCCGTTGACCTTGAATGATAACGATTGCCATAAATGGGTTTAGCGCACCAGTTGCATTTGAAAGGACAACCTCGCGTTGTTCCCATGTTGATAGAAAAATAGCCATTACTTTTTAGCCACATCTGGCGATAAGAATTCATATCCACCAGGTCCCAGGCAGGAAATGGCAGGGCATCCAGGTCGCTGATCACAGCGCGCCGCGGAGTTTTTATAATATTGCCATCCTGTTTAAAAGCAAGTCCGGGGATTTGTGAAGGTTTCGTTCCGGTACAACTTTCGGCATCAATCAATTCAAATAAAGTATGCTCCGCTTCTCCCAATAAAATAAAATCAGCTCCTTCAATAAGATATTTTTCATAATGGTCAGTTGAATCAGAGCTCGAGACGATCACCGTGCAACCTCTTGCTTTCGCAAGCCTGATCATTTCAAAGGCAGCATCTCTCATATTGGTGAGACACATCTTGGTAAGATAATTAAATCCATCATCGTAGATCACAAAAAAATCCGGCTTTTTTGTTTCGAGAGGCGTGATCACTTCATCGGCGCTATGAGCGAACATGGTGTCAAATAAAGAAACCCGGTAACCATTCTCTCTCATGAGTGCTGCAGCATACAAAGTTCCCAATGGAGCATACGGTTCTCCCGCTTCCCATTGTTTAGGATCAAAACGAAGGAAATAGGAATGGGTGAATAGAATATCTTTCATGCACGTTAATTTACTGATTAAGTTTCAATTGTTGAGGTTTGTTTTGGGCGAAACGTTCAGGGAACAAGCATTCCTGATAGCTTCGTGAAAAAAGCAAGGTGTTACGGTGCCATCGGCTTCAATGACCGTAGATACCCAGGGAGCGTTGCATTTTTTAAAAGGAAAAGGGTCTAACGACCTGGTATGTTTTACACCCTTCCACAGTTTATGCGTTTGCAAGGTCAGGTAGCGATCAAGAGTATGGCAAAGCGAGGTTAAGGGCATTGTTGAAAAAATTGATCGTTTTTAATACAAATCCAATAAAAAGGTGATTCCTTTCTAAAAAACTTATTTTTGAAAGAAAATGGGTTGAATAAGAAGGTAGGCTGAAATTTCTTTAGATCCTTCATGGAATGATGGAAATACTTTGAAGACATCCCCGGAAAGCCAAGGGACGCAAAGTGATTAGCGGATCTTTGCCTGGCGGCCTCCAGTTCGTCCGTTTTATACAGGTGCGTATCCATAATATGAATTTCACCATCAGCATTCAAAAGGAGCAGCGCGGCGTTTAATATGTCATTTACCGACGAAAAATATTGAAGGGAGGCGGCAAATACAATCACATCAAATTTCCTGGTTGCAAGGAATGCGGAATGGATATCAGCATAATGAAAGCTGCAATCCGGCTTTAACCCGAATACCCTGGTAGCCTGTTCAAGTTCTGTTCGGTTTATATCAATACCCTCTACTTCGCAGTTGCCAGTCCTGGCAAGCATGTTAGACAACCAGCCATTACCACAACCGACTTCAAGAACCTTTACCTCTCTTTTCTTTTTTTGAAGATATGAGAAAAATCGTTCGGAGGATTTTTCCCTTAATTTCCATTCCTTATAATAAGGGTGGTCTTTGCGTATTTCTGGCAGCTTCGCCAATTCCTCATCAGAGTAAATCCTGTTTTCCAATTTTCGAAGAGACAGGTATTGATCTTCAAAATCAGGCTGGCCTATAGTCATTGCTGCGGTTGTTTCTTTGCGTACCCTATCGTGTTCTTCTTCCTGCCCCTTTGGCTCTTTATTCCACAGGCCGCTATTACCGATATATTGAGCGCTTGCATTCATGATACCTGTTCAACTTTTAAAATGAAATTTTTCTCCAGTAAATTCCTGGTAGTTTGCACGCAATGCAATCGAAACTGCTGTTGCCTGGCCATATCGTAGATCATTTCCATATCACATCCATCGCAAAGGATCAGCAATACTATGGAGCCACTATTCATATAGCCGGCCAATCCCTTGAAAAGGTTTTCAAAATATTCACCGTTCTCCCCGCAATACCAGGCAAAGTCTGAATATATTTTTGGTTGTTTTTTATAGTAAGGAGGGTTAATGGCAATTATGTCGAATGATTGTAAAGGGATATGATTAAAAAGATCCGAGTGAATGATGCGGATGGGAACATCATTTGTTTTCCGGTTTTTTTCCAGGTATTCAATAGCGATAGGGTTGATATCGGTGGCGGTAACAGATGCACCCCGTTTTGCCGCAAAAAACGAGATCAGGCCGCTACCGGCTCCTAGCTCGAGAAAGGTTTTTTTTTGCAGCGTTTGCTGGCCAACGTACTTTAATAATAATTTAGAGCTAAAGAAAAAAGCCGGATGAAATACCTCGGGAGGAATGGAAAGATGGATGCCCTTGTAAGTATAAGACCTTGTTAAGGAGAGATATCTTACCAGTAGTGGTTTATACGTGTGCGTGATGAAATATTTAAGGAAGCTTCTCACTATTAACAGGTTAAAATCCTTCGATTTCCGGTTGCCGGTATTTCCAAATTCGTTGCAGTACTTTCAGTTCATACGGTTTCCAATACATACCAGTTTTGTAACGCATACTTGCCAGGGAACGAATAATAGTTCGTTTCAAGGAAGATAACCGAACATCAGATATGGTAGGATAGTAGCCATTGAGCACGGTTTCAAAATCCTTGATCTTGTCTATCATGTCAGCGTTCATCCAGGGAGTCAATGGATTTTTCCTAAGGTCAAACTGGTCCCATTGCGGACTGATCCAGTCTTCCAGCTTCTGTGGGAAACGAAAGCCGCTTTCCAATACTTTATTGTATAAATCGGAGCCTTCATTTGGCACGGGGCTGTACACGTAAATGATAATTTCAGTAAGCGGGTTGATGGATTTGATTTCTTTGATAAAATCGATGTCCTGGTCAATCTGCTTCATAATTTTTTCCGGCGTTTCTGCAGGAGTGCCCAACACAAAGGAATATTCCGGGATGATGTCAAACTTGGCCAGCCGTCCGGCAAAAGCCCTTATCTGGGCGCTGGATTGTGTGCCTCCTTTGTCCATTTTTTTCAGTAATTCATCATTACCTGTTTCGGCACCGAAGAAAATCATCTTACATCCTGCCTCACGCATCAGGGCGAGGGATGAATCGCTGTATTTATCAATAGTATCAATCCTTCCTTCTCCCCACCAGCTGATTTTTTCTGGTTTCACGAGTTTGGAGAATTCCATCACTCTTTTTTCCGAGACAAAAAAGTTATTGTCATGAAATTCAATGGCATTGCCGCCATAATTGTCTTTAAGGTATTTAATGTCCTGGAATATATGCTGGGCTGATTTTCCTTTCCATCGTGCATTATAAATAGGAACCACTGCGCAGAATGAGCATTTGAACGGGCATCCTACGCTGGAATGGTACGCAATAGTTTTTGTTCCCAGGTAAGTTTTGCCTAGATATTGACAAAGGGAATAAAAGTTGTTGAGCCTTTCATAAGGGAGAGGTGCCAGTTCATCCTGGTCGTATAATTCATCCTTTTGGGTCTTGATAATTTCTCCCCGGGATAAGTATATAAGGTTGCTTATCAGTTCGTAAGGTGTTTTATGTTCAAGGGCGTTCAATAAAGCCGGAAAACATTTATCACCCGGGCCATTAACGATAAAGTCTACATAACCGGATTGCAATGTAACTCCGGGTTGGGTAGACGGGAAATAGCCACCCCAGATTATAGTAATATCAGGAAAATTTTCGCGGATCTTTTTTGAGATGGGAATAGCCTGTTTTAGTTGAGGGCCCGCCATACAGGTGCATCCAAAATAGCCAAAGCCGCCTTCAAATAGGTAGGTAGCGATCTTTTCATATGGTTCTGTCTCTATATTCCCGTCAACAATTACATACTCATATATCCCTTCAATGCTGGCGGCAATGTTCAGGATGGAATTAGGAATACGCGGTTTGGACCTGGCGCTGCGCGGGTTAAATAATAAGACTTTATTCATTGTTCTTTAGAAAAGATTATCAACTATTGTTCGCTTAAGTATAAAAGGGGTTTCGTTATTATTTTATTACTTAGGCTATATTACGTAATTATTTAGGAAAAGGATGCTTAGAAGGGAGACAATTTGGGTTGGGTTAAAAAACCTATGATAGTGATTGAGCTACCTTCCCCTCCTTTTTCAAGGATGTTCAGGAACGATGCGAAGCACGTGAGGGAAAGGGGGTGGTTGCAGCCGAGTGTTGTACACACATCTAGGTTGCATAGGTCTGGGTGCACAAGTTGTCGGCTGCACCCGGAGTTAACCACCCCACTGTATTCCGTGCTGCGCAACGGAATACAACATCCCCTCTTTGAATTCTCCTTGAATAAGGAGGAAGATAGCAATCACGCTCGCCAACTGATTGCAAGCCTGCAGGCATCCCCTAGATATGCCTGCCTACAAAAAGAGCGTTTATCCATCGAGGTTATAAAACACGTACCATCTCAAGGAACAGAAGAAATTAACAAGATCAAATTTTATTTTTTAGAAGGCCGCAAAAGGTTCGGTTATTTTCCCCGAACAATAACCAGGCATTTGCAATCCAATTAAAGGCATTAATCTATAAATAATTTCATTACGGCTTTCGCGCTGTCAGGCATGGAAGAAGCCAAAACCGGTGCATATTCTGTGTCCGATGATTGTAAAATTTCCCGCGCTTTATTCAGCATCTCTTTCTTACTGCTTACGATATGCCAATGTTTTATCTTACCTGTTTCAGGACTCCAGAAACTTATCACATGCGCGCCCGCGTACAGTGCTTCCAGGCAAACGGAACTAAATCCTTCATAAGAAGAAGGGTGAAGAAAAAGTTTTGACCGCTGCATTATCTGCAATATTTCCCCATGTGGTTTTTCGCCCGCCAATGAAATCGTATCTTCCAATCGCCCTTTTTTAATTTGTGCACGTAAATTATTCTCTTCTGGTCCTTTTCCACAGATCATTGTTTTAATTTCCGGCATGCCAATCTTTAGTTCTTTGATGATGTCAATAAATATTTCGTATTGTTTGAGTGTAATGAGTGACCCCGCCGCAACGATATCGATATCTCTTATAACGGGCGGGTCACGAAACTGGCTGGGATCAATTCCATTATGTATAATATAACGGGGAAGAACGAAATGATTTTTGTAAAATTCTTTCGCCAGGAATTCAGACATTGCCACTAATTCCCCTGGCTTTGGACGAATGAAGAACACATACCGATTACCCTTGCCAGCATCCTGGCCTGATATCCAGCATTTGTGTTTTAGACCACTGTATTTACCAAAATACGTACCAACTAATGCGCATTCTGTGCACCAGAAACTAAACAATCCTATTACATTATTGTCTGTCCTGATTTTTTTTAATGCTTTAAAAACGCGCAGCCATAACCGCAACCTGTAAAACTTGCCTTTATTCCTTCCATTAAACGGAATTACCCTGATGCCATGCCAGAAATAGGGTGTTTTGTTAAAAGGATATTGAAATGATAAAACCAGGAGTTGTATGGAAGGGAAATTATTTTTTAAGGCTTTAATAAATATTTGCTGCGCCGGTAGGCAGGTGCTGTCTGCTTCATTTTCGGGAAAGCCGGGAGTAAGAATAACCAGGGTTTTTTCCAAATACTCATTAGTTAAATTAAAAAAAAATTATCGGAGGAAGTTACATCATAAATCAAACCAATAAGAAAAAATTATAATATTTGTGTACTGATAAACCCTTATTTACAAAGAATTACATCACTGGAGACTTGCTAAAATCGTACTTTACCAGCACCGTGAAATCCATTCATTTTCTATATTTAAGTAGCTTCCTGAAATCTGCCGGGATTTCATTGGAAAAAAGCCCTTGTTATAAGAAGATGGTTCTTTTTGCAAATAGTCTTAACGGGAAGGCAAACAAGTTATTGATAAGGGCTTCACTAAACGAGGACATTGATTTTCAAAAACTGCAAAGCGAGTAAATTGAAGCAGGGCGGGAATATGTACGGAATTTTGCGCTTCAATTCAAACGAAAAAATAACAGGGTAAAACAGGCGAAAGTTTACATTTTAAAGGCAGGTTCAAATACAGGAAACTTTCTATCAACTTCAAGGCTGCAACGAGGATCATCTCCTATCCTGATTTTTGTCATGTGAAAAATGTTTTCAAACGACTAGTTTGCACCTTTAATCTGATACCTGACTAATACCTGATTTGCCTTTGAAACTTTCCACGGAATACCAAACGAGCTCGTTTTTACCTACCTTATGAAAACTAAACGATCTCTTATGAAAAGCCCCAGTGCCTTGTGCAGGGGTTTTTTAATTTAATTGCTTTTAAGTAATGCCGTAGCCTTCTTTCTATTTTTTTATTTAATTACGAATTACGAATTACGAATTATGAATTACGGGGCATCAACTGTCGGTTATAGTCTGGTGCTTACGACAGGCGTATCGAAGTTCGAAATTCGTAATTCATAATTCGTAATTCTTTTCTGCTTTCTCCAAAAAAACACCATGGCTATGAAAATTAGGATAGCACTAAAAACAGAAAGCAAATAACTAAAGCGTATCAGCATATTCGACCAACTAATGTCTTTTGCAAAGAACTCTTTATAAAATAAAATGGCAACGCTTCCGGAATAGCCAAGGGCATCGCAGATATAAACAAAAAAACCGGCGTTAGCTTTAATCTTGAATAAACCAATCATTCTTTCAAACAAGGCCACCTGTATGGGAACATAGGCCAGGAATAATCCAGTGCCGACTAATAACATCCAGGTAAAGCCTTTTATCAGTTTCAACTGGAAAAGCCAGGAGCTTCCTCCACTGAGCAGTACTCCAAAAGCGATGATGCCTAAGCTGGTCCAAAAGCCTTTAATATTACTCCTGATCAAAGAAAGTGAGGCAATGGCTAATAATACAATTACAGTAGTAATAATTTCAGTCTGCGCCAGAACGGTTTTCTGCCAGTGAGTATCTATTTCATTCCAAATCTCCACGGAGAAATTATCCCTGAAATCGCGCATGGTAGCAAGCAGTATATACATTACAACGATGCTCATCAAACCCCACCCGTAATTTTTAAACACAAATGATTTGTCAGCCTTTGTCATGGGTACTCTTTCGGTACGCAATAATTTATCAGCTTCTGTCGGAGCAGGGATAACAGAAAGCATCCATACAAAAAGACAAAACAACGGAAGAAATAAAATGCCCATGGTAAACGGCATCCAGAACTCGCTAATGGCAGGGAGCCATCCATGCACACCAAAGTAAATAGTTTTTAAAATGCCGGAGGCAGCGATAATGCTGATGTTCAAACCAATGGAAAGCATTTCTGTATAACGCCTTCCTTCCAGGAAGCTGAAAACCACGCCCCATACCATCCCCAACGGAAGACCATTAAAAAAAAGTACAAAAAAATTATAAGGATAAGGAACGAGCCCGAAAAGTAATAAGGCCACTTCAGAAATGAGGATGAGGCTAACGATTAACCTTATGCGAACAGCAGGGCGTAATTCGGAAATCACTTTAATGCCAATATATTTGGATGTCATGTAACCTAACACCTGGGTAATGATCAATATGGTTTTATACCCGATACCGAATAGCTGGTATTCGACGTAAACACCGGTGGAAAGCGGCTTGCGAAATGCATACATACAAAAATACGTCCCAAAGGAAGCCAGCAGGCACCAGATAATAAAGTAAGGGCTGGAACTCACCTGTAACGGACGCGTTAGTCTATTCATATAGAATATTTTCTTTTATGAGAATACCTGAAAAAACTTTACCGGATAGCTCTAAAATAAAACATAAGCACTGATTAGTGATCATTCACAAAAAAATAATCTAAACTTAAAATGGTAATTTGATATTATTTCTTATTTTGTTATTGCTAAACTAACTTTAGCATTACTTAACAAATATATTTAATGGAATTAGCATTCCCCAGGCATCACGAAACTGGAGTTAAGTAATATTATTCAGGGTTGGATTTAAGTCACAAATTACATGATCAAAGAACTGGCGAGTCATTCAAGAACGGAAGGAGATATCAATTCTTCCCCTGAACGTAAGTTATGGGCAGCGGAAAATATAGACCCTGATACTAGAAGATTACTGGAGGCTGATGAAAAATATTTTCTTCACCAATCGCTTTCGACCCCCTGCCTGGATGTGCTGGAAAGCTGTGAAGGAATTTATATTACTAATCTCCAGGGTAAGCGTTACATGGATTTTCATGGCAATAATGTACACCAGTTGGGATATTGTAATGAATATATTCTCAACCGTGTGAAAGCCCAGATGGACCTGCTTCCATTTTCACCCCGGCGTTTCACGAATCCTGTAGCCGTTCACCTCGCAGAAAAAATGGCTTCACTAGCCGGCGGTGTTTTGTCGCGGGTGTTGTTTGCCCCGGGAGGCACTTCTGTAATGGGCATAGCCTTGAAACTGGCTCGTATTGTTACTGGCAAATTCAAAACAATTTCCATGTGGGATGCTTTTCACGGTGCTTCCATGGATAGCATCGCCGTGGGTGGTGAATATATGTTCAGCCAGGACCTGGGACCTTTGCTGCCTGGTAATATTCACGTACCACCCCCTGATAATTATCGGGGAATCTGGTTAAAGGGAGAAGGTGAAGGTAACGACCTCGCTTATGCGGATTATATAGATTATGTAATAGAAAAAGAAGGTGATGTTGGCGCGGTGATAGCGGAAACAATCCGAAGCACCGACGTAAAGATTCCCTCAAAGGCTTACTGGAAAAGGGTTAGAGAGATCTGTTATAAACGGGGTGTTTTATTGATCCTTGATGAAATACCCATCTGCATGGGAAGAACCGGAACCATGTTCGCATATCAGCGGTACGATATACATCCAGATATTGTTGTACTGGGAAAGGGATTGGGAGCAGGAGTTATTCCCATGGCTGCCATGTTATGCAGGGATGAATATAATAAGGCAGCCCACATTTCATTAGGGCACTACACACACGAAAAAAATCCATTGGGAGCGAGTGCCGCGCTGGCAGCGTTCGACTATATGGCTGAGCATAATGTTTTGGAACATGTACTGCAAATGGAAACCTATATGCGCATGCGCCTGGACGATATGAAGCGAAAATTTGAAATGATAGGGCAGGTTAGAGGAATGGGTTTGCTCTGGGGGATAGAATTGGTAAAAGATCATGGCACAAAAGAAAAGCATACTGTCCTGGCCGAAAAGGTATTGTATCGTTGCTTAACAAACGGGTTAAGTTTTAAGGTTTCGGCAGGTAATGTTTTGTCACTCTACCCTCCGCTTATAATTACACAGCAGGAGTTGGCGAATGCGATGGATATTTTGGAAGAAGCTATTGGGTTTAGGTACGGATTATGAAGCAATGTCGTTTAATTAAGGGTAAGGGGGACAAAAAAAGCTGCGGCGTTAGTAGGGGCAGGGCTTGCCTCCGCCCTGTTACACCTGATACCTGTAGCATTTTGTTTACGTTTCCCATAATATTCTGGCAGCTTCGTATGCAGTCAGGGCGGTAGCAAACCCTGCCCCTACAAACGCCCTTGCATTTTGGTCAGCCCCTTTAATAAATGACTGTAAGTTCAACGTTGAGGGAGACTCAACCTATAAGGTTTGAATGGGGACATTTAAAAAGCTCAGACTTAAACCTTAGAGATTTTGCAATCGGCATCTGCCCTATTCCAGGAATTAGGACATTTAAGCCAATTAAAAAACTAAACCAAGACAATCCAACTGAACTCATGAATTGTAAACTCATTCTTTTTTACTGCCTTCTCATAGGCTCATTGCTAAGTTGCAACACACAACAGCAACAATATCCATCAGGTATAGAGCACGTTATCATTATCGGTGTAGATGGATTGAGCCCGGATGGAATACACAGGGATTGGAGGGAAGAGGATATTGCGGGGGCGGGGTGTGCGAAGGATTCGATTGGCAAACTGGTTTAAATCAATTACGAATTACGGGTTAGTGTCGGTCATCTTAAATTCATAAATTGTACTTACAAACAGTCGCCCGTAATTCGTAATTCAAAATTCGTAATTAAAATGAACAAGATCTTTATCATCGCTCTCATACTCTTCCAGGCAGGATCACTCCCCGCTCAAACCAAAAAGGCAATATTTATCATCGCAGATGGCATCCCGGCCGACGTTATTGAAAAAGTAAAAACGCCCGCTTTAGATGCCATTGCCAAAGTTGGCGGTTATGCCAATGCGCATGTTGGTGGAGAAAAAGGAGGTTATTCTCAAACCCCTACCATTTCAGCAGTTGGATATAACAGCCTGCTAACGGGTACCTGGGTTAACAAACATAATGTATGGGGTAATGATATTAAGGCGCCGAACTATAACTACTGGAATATTTTCAGGTTCCTGGAAAGCGTTTCGCCGCAGAAAAAAACGGCTGTTTTTTCTACCTGGTTAGATAACCGGACCAAACTGGTGGGAGACGGATTAGCAACGGCAGGTGATGTTCATATCGATCATCATATGGATGGTATGGAAAATGATACTCTGCGTTTTCCGCATGATGATCAGCGTGAATTCATGCACCGGATTGATGAACAAGTGGTTGATTCAGCAGCCGCCTATATTAGATCAGCCGCGCCCGATCTCACCTGGGTGTACCTGGAATATACAGACGATATGGGACACAAATATGGTGATCATCACAAATTGTATACAGCAGTAGAATACCTTGATAAGCAGGTACAGCGTATCTGGGAGTCTGTTCAATATCGTGAGAAAAACTTCCGGGAGAATTGGGTGATTTATATAACAACCGATCATGGCCGCGATTCAATAACAGGTAAGAACCATGGCGGTCAATCAGACAGGGAGCGCAATACCTGGATTTTTACCAATGCAAAAGGACTGAATGATTATTTCTATAAACATCAACCGGGCATCGTGGATATTATGCCCTCCATAAGTTTGTTCCTGGATATTCAAATACCTCGTGAACAGCGGATGGAAATAGATGGTATCCCTGTTACCGGTAAACTATCTGCCGTTTTGCCCAAAGCGATATTATATAACGATCATCTTACTATAAACTGGAAGGCAATGCAGAAAAAAAGCAAAGTAAAAATTTGGCTGACCACTTCTAATTATTTCAAAACGGGAGGGAAGGATAATTATTCATTGGTCGCGGAAGTGCCGCTGGAAAAGGAAGAAGCAGTTATTGATGTGGCAAAGTTTAAATCTTCGTTTTATAAGATTGTAATAGAGGGTCCGGATAATTTTTGTAATGTTTGGGTGGGACAGTAAGGGCCGACTAGAAAGTTGGGCAGACCCTGATTCTTGCAACTTCATGTTGCCATTAGGGAACTTAATACTAAATCAGGAAAAAATAGTTTTTGTTTATTCTATATTTGTCACGCTAACAGCTAATAGCCCAAAACACGGATACACGCAGAGAATTCATCAAAAAAGCCGCGTTACTTCCGGCGCAGCCGGAATCTTTAACGCCTTGCCGGTATCTATTCAAAAAGCTTTGGCGATCGATCCAAGAGTAGGAAGCACCTATCTCGACGCGGAACATGTCGTTATCCTGATGCAGGAGAATCGTTCATTCGATCATTGTTTTGGTAGCCTCCAGGGCGTTCGTGGTTTCAATGATCCGCGTGCCATCACTAAGCCCGATAAAAACCTCGTTTGGATGCAGACCAATGCTGCCGGCGAAACCTATCTTCCGTTCCGTCTGAATATTAAGGATACAAACGCCACCTGGATAGGTTCCCTTCCTCATTCCTGGACCAACCACATAGATGCGAGGAAAAACGGTGCTCATGATAAATGGCTGGATGCGAAACGTTCCGGTCACAAGGAATCTGCAGATATGCCTTTAACAATGGGATATTATGACAGGGAAGACTTACCATTTTATTACGCCCTGGCGGATGCTTTTACCGTCTGCGACCAGAATTTTTGTTCTTCGCTAACTGGAACAACTCCTAACCGGCTTTTTCTATGGACAGGCACTATCAGGGAAACCCAGGATGGAAATTCTCCCGCGAATGTAAGAAATGAAGAAGTTGATTATGGAAGACAGCCAACATGGAAAACATTTCCGGAGCGCCTGGAAGAAAGCGGTGTTTCCTGGAATGTTTATCAGAACGAGATAAGTCTGCCTAGCGGCCTCAGTTCGGAGGA
>JBDSBP010000368.1:0-7227 GCA_039921525.1 Chitinophagaceae bacterium
TTTAACCCTAATGTTAATTTATCCGTAGCATTATAAATATTATTGGACCTCCCGGTAAACCTTTCAAAGTACGTATTTAGAATGGCACCTTCCTGCCTGTTGTAATTAAGATTTATGCTCGACTTTAGATCTTTCACACCCGAGGTCAGTGATAAATTATAATCCTGTGTTAGTGCATCCTGTAACAATATGTCAGACCAGTTTGTACCTGTGGTATAGGAGGCCGGATTTTGATAAACGGCAGGCACACCCCCGGTATAGCCTTCATACCTTCCGGCATCTTCATACCACTCTTTTTTAAACTGCGCAAATTCCTGCGCATTCATCAGGTCGGGTTTACCCTGGTCTGTTACTTTAGCTACGCCTACATAAGAACTGAAGTCAATGCTTTTCCGGCCGTCTTTGGCCTGCCTGGTAGTAACCAGGATCACGCCATTGGCTGCGCGGGATCCATATAACGATGAAGCAGATGCATCTTTCAATATAGTAATGGACTCGATTTCATTAGGGCTTATTGTTTCCAGTCCGCTTGTGGTAGGAAAGCCGTCTACAACAATCAACGGACCATTGCCGGCACTGATAGATGCCGCTCCACGAATCCGGAAAGACATGTTAGCTCCGGGTTGGCCCGTATTATTATTTATCTGCACACCCGGAAATTTTCCCTGCAGCTTTTGACCAATATTGTTGACAGGCATATCCTTCACTTCGGAAGTATTGATAGTGCTTACGGAGCCGGTTAAATTACGTTTCTTTTGCGTACCGTAGCTCAATACAACCACCTCGTCTAATTTGGCATCGCCACGTTCGAGTTTTACTGTAATATCAGCTGAATTATTAACCGGCACTTCCTGACTTTGAAATCCCACATAGGTAATAACCAATACCGCAGTAGATCGGTTGCCTGTTAATTGAAATGCTCCACTTTCGTTGGTCACAGTTCCCTGGGTTGTACCCTTGATAGAAACAGTTACCCCTGTCAGCGGTTTATCTTGCGCATCTGTTACCCTTCCCGCAATTCTCCCCTGCTGAGCATATAGTGGAACAGTGGATAACCCACACAGTAAAACGAGCACAGCAAGACGCGCACGTGACCGAAATAAAAAAAATTGTTTAAGCATAGTTGTGGCGTTTAAGATACTTTTTTAAATGAATTTTATTTTGTTAGGCTAGATTCTACAGGATAACCATCTAATTTCGATCCCGGACAAACTCTTTAATTTTTTTTGCTGTGTTTTGAAGGAGACAATGGCTTATCGTTATTATACTAAACAAATATAAATGTGCATATGCTGCATGGGAATGTAGATAATGATATATTTTTTATACTTTTTGATATTTCATACAGGTATGCAGACGCGACTGAAATCCATCCTGCAAGAATGATATTTTTTATACATAGGTTTGCTGTCTAATCTTCAATCTTCATAGCGAATGAAAACAATTAACTGTTTCAAATGCTTGTTTGCTTTTTTAATTTTCCAAATCCAGATAGATGTTTGTGCACAAAAGATGATAACGCATGATAAACAGAATGCGTCCATTGTTATTACAGACGGGAAAGAGAATCTTGTTTTAAACCTGCAATATAAAAACAAGTGTATAATAAATGAAGTGCAGGTAATGGGACAAAAGGTTGTCACTAATACTGCTGGAATTTACAGTGCAATCCAGGTAAAAGATAAATGGTTTACAACAGGTGACAGAATTCCGGATCCCAAAATTTCAATTAATGGAGACAGGGTTGAAATAAGTGATATAATTTTTGGGGAGAAAAATAGACTGGTTGTGGAAAAATGGATTTTTAAAACGTATCCCGATCATATAGACTGGACCATTGAAAGAAAATATCCCGGCCAAATGGTTTTAGAAGATACCGGTTTCCCGCAATGGTCATTTGAGAACATGAAAACCTGGACAGGAGCGCTGCTGGGCACTGGCGGAGTGGCCTGGTGTAAATTTTTTGATAAGATAAATGCTTCACTCGCCAACCATACCGGGGAAGTAGCTCTCTGGAACCAGGAAAATAAATCAGGGCTTTCTATAATACCAGTGGAGCATGCCGGACAACAGATGGCAGTACGTTTCAGTCGTCAGCCGGACAACAGGTGGACACTTAACTATACGGCCAGTGAAAAAAGGATGGATACCAAACATACGTTAAGCAGGTTTATCATCAACCGGCAGGATATATGGGATACACTAATGGCAAAGGGCACTGCAAAAGTTACTTACCGCTTAACAGCCTTTGATTACGACAAGGCTTATTACCGCGGCGAGTTCCCGGGATTCAATGGAGAATCTATCAGGAGCGTTCTTAATACCATTGCAAGAGTAGGTATCATTGATGAAAATATCATGGGTTCCAATAACTGGCATCTCAGCGCAGGCTTTGCTGTGTTGCATGAACACTGGATAGCTCAAATGGGACTTGCCATTAACGATCCGAATTACTATTCTAATTACCAGAAAACATTGGATTATTTTCGTGATAATGCTATATCGAAAGAAGGGCGGGTTAAATCGCGCTGGGCCTATAATGACGGTGATGCAGAACCGGGTACTTATGATGCAAAAGGTTTTTATGAAGCACAATGGGGAAGGTTGCTGGATGCTAATACAAGCCAGGTAATCAATGTTGCTGAGCTGTTTCAGCTGAATGGCAACCTCGGCTGGGTTCGCACACATAAAACATCCTGCGAAAAAGTACTGGAGTTTCTCTTGCGTCGCGACTCAGACAATGACGGCCTGGTAGAAGTCATGACCGATTCATACAAAGAAAAAAGAGGCAGCGACTGGATTGATGTTATCTGGGCCTCTTATGAAAACGCATTTATTAATGCGGAGTTGTACCAGGCCCTGGTTGAGTGGGCCGAAGTGGAGAAGTTACTCGGAGATTCAAAGCGTGCGGAGAATTATACATCGCTTGCTGCAAAATTAAAGAAGCGGTTTAATCAATCAACAAAGGAAGGAGGGTTTTGGGATACCGAAAACGAGTGGTATGTTTACTGGCGCGATAAAGATGATCGTATCCATGGTGACAACCTGGTAACGCCTGTTAACTTTATGGCCATCGCTTATGGAATTTGTGATGAAAAAAACAGGCAGGCTGCTATCCTGAAAAAAACAGAAGCACTGATGCAGAATGAACATTTGTTCATGTGGCCGATTAGCTTTCTTCCCTTTGCGGCCGACGAAGGATACAAAGTAAATTTCCCTTTTCCAAATTATGAAAATGGTGATATCTTTTTGGGTTGGGGAGAATTAGGGGTTCGCGCATACCAGGACTATGATCCTGAAATTCCTGTCCGCTATATCAGGAATGTATTGACACAGTATGAAAAAGATGGGCTCGCTTTTCAGCGCTACGACCGGAAGAAAAGCCTAGGCCAGGGAAACGATATCCTGGCAAATAACTGTATGTCTGTAGTGGGTTTATACCGTAATATTTATGGCATACAACCCAAATACAATCGCCTGTATCTCGAGCCGCATTTAACGGAAGATCTTAATGGTACGAAACTTAAATATTGGTTAAGAAATCAATATTATATGATTGAACTTTCAATGGGCAATTATAAGATGAGTGCAAATTCATTCAGTATTAATTCTGGGGCTAAATTTGGTATGCATAGCAGTGCAAATGAATTGTTTTATTTCCATGGAAACGATCCTGCTGCTGCAATGAAGATCATAAGAAATAAACAAGCAGAAGTGCGTGTAAACATTGTTCAATGGGACACGAGTAATACTAACGAAAAAAAATGGAAGATTTCGGCATCCGATGCCAAATCATCAAAATGGAATGGTGAAATTTTTTCGCTGATTCCGGGGAGAAATTATTCGCTGGTCAAAAACGATAAACCTTATTTGAAGGTGAAAAGTGATGGTAAGGGTAAGATTGTTTTTAGCAGCCTTATAAATAATAGTAGCGGCGATGTTTATATTCTTAAACTAATAAACGATTGAGAACCGGCGAAGGGCCCCTGAGTTATCGTAATAAAAATATCAGTTTATTATATTAATTTCAATATTAATATAATTTCCATGAAAATATTTTTGGTATTTTTCGTTTGCCTGGTAACATGTAATAGTTCCTATTCCCAAAAAGCAACGGCCATCCAGCGGATCGATCCCACCAACTGGTGGGTTGGAATGAAAAACCCGAATCTTCAGTTACTCGTTTATGGACCAAATGCAGGAATGCTTTCTTATACCATCGACTACCGGGGTGTAAAATTGTTAAAGACCAGCAAGGTGGAAAATCCAAACTATGCTTTCCTTGATCTTACAATCGCATCTTCTGCTAAACCAGGGATGCTGGATATAATTGGAATATCCGGCAATCAAAAAATAATAAGATCCTATGAATTAAAAACACGTACGAAAGAACTCAAAGGTACAGGCGTTTCATCAGCTGATTTTATTTACCTGCTTATGCCCGATCGTTTTGCCAACGGCGACACTTCGAATGATAAGTTCACAAAAATGAAGGATCCTACAGCAGATACGAGGAATCCCTATCTTCGACATGGAGGTGATTTTAAAGGCATAACAAATCACCTGGATTATCTTGCTGAATTAGGAGTAACAGCTCTCTGGCTTACGCCCGTAATTGAAAACGATGAGTTACTAAAACAGGAAGCCCCCGACCGTATGCAGGCTGGGTACCATGGCTATCATTTTACTGATCATTATAAGATTGATCCCCGTTTTGGAGGAAATGATGGGTACATCCGCTTCTCCAGAGATGTTCATCAGGGTGGAATGAAATTGATCCAGGATGCTGTATATAATCATATCAGCGATGATCACTGGATGTATAAAGACCTGCCAGCTAAAGACTGGCTAAACAACTGGCCCTTTTACACGAATAGCTCGCATAAGGAAGAACCCTTGTATGATCCGCATAGTGCCGCCATTGACCGCAAACTGCTTCTTGATGGTTGGTTTACACCGTTCCTTCCAGATCTCAACCAGCGAAATCCTTTTTTGGCAAATTACCTTATCCAGCACGCTATCTGGTCAACGGAAATGTTTAGTCTCGATGCCTGGCGGATTGATACGTATAAATACAATGACCAGGCTTTTATGAATCGATGCAACCAGGCACTGCTAAAAGAGTATCCTAACATTCATCTCTTTGGCGAATCAACGGCTTCTAATCCATTGGCGCTTTCTTATTTTGTTCGAAGTAATATTAATTTCCCGTTCAAAAGCAATCTCCCCGGCACGCTGGATTTTCCATTGAATTACGCTATCAACGATGCCCTCAACCAACCTTTTACCTGGGATGGGGGAGTTAATAAGTTGTACCAAACGGTAGGACAGGACATCGTGTACGCTGACCCGATGAAACTAGTTACTTCACTGGACAATCACGATATGGATCGTTTTCTATCCGTCATCGGCGAAGATTTTGCCAAGTTTAAAATGGGTGTCACCTGGCTGCTTACAACACGTGGTATTCCTTCATGGTACTATGGAACAGAAATCCTGATGAAAAATACCAAGAACCCTTCTGATGCGGAAGTACGTCGTGATTTTCCTGGCGGATTCCCAGGCGATAAGGAGAATAAATTCACGGCCCAGGGACGAAATGAAAAAGAGAATGAAGCCTTCGAATATACCAGGAAATTAGCTAATTATCGAAAGAACAATCAGGCGCTTCATTCTGGTAAACTTATGCAATACGTACCACAGGATGGGGTATACGTTTACTTTAGATATAATGCGGTTAAAAGCGTTATGGTAGTTACAAACACAAACGATAAGGAGTCAGGTGTTGATACCAATCGTTTTGGGGAGCGTATGAATGGTTTTACCCGGGCGTTGAACGTGATTACGAATGAAGAAGTTGGCAACCTGTCATCTTTAAAAATACCGGCGAAGACAGCGGTAGTGTTAGCATTAATTAAGTAGTTTATGGCCGGGCTATTTTTTTATCGTATCGTAAGCATTTGGAATTTTTTCTGTTGAGTCTTTGGGTATGTGAATCGGCATATCACTATTGCTATCAATACTCATTTTTTTTACGGATTCGGTGTCGTTGGTTTGTGCTGAGGAATTTGATGTCGTTGGGGGGTCGCAAGAGGTAACTGCGAAAATAATTATAACGGTGATTAATAAACGGCTAAATAGCAAGGGCGTTTTCATGGCGGCGAAATTTTATTAAATTTACGGGGAAATTTGGAAGATATCGTAGGTCAAACCCAGTAAAATCGGGTTCGACCTGGGAGGTCTTCGAGACCTCACAAGTCGAACCTTCTTTATTGTTTTCCGTCAGTCATCAAAATCATCTATGAATAAAAAATTACTACGCGCTGGCATCATCGGCTCCGGCTTTGCCGCAAGATTTCATTACGATGCCCTGCAACGTGTTTTTAGCACTAAAGTGGAAGTCGAGGGTGCGTACTCTCGCTCAGCGAAAAATCTCCATGAGTATACCAGCAAGCGAAACATCAAAGCATTCGAAACAGCAGAAGCCTTGATAGAAAATGCCGACCTTATTCATATCTGTACCCCACCTGTTACGCATGAACCATATGTTATTGCGGCATTAAAACAAAACAAACATGTAATTGTTGAAAAACCATTTACAGGTTATTTTGGTGATGGAAGTGAATCCTTTAACGGTGATACTTTCTCCCGGGAAGAAGGGTTGAAATACACATTGCAAAGTATTTCCCGCATGTTGGAAGCCGAAAAACAAAGTGAGGGAAACATTATGTATGCGGAAAATTGGGTGTATGCTCCATCCATCCAGAAAGAACGGGAACTTATAGTAAAAACAGGCGCCCAGGTAATCTGGATGCATGGGGAAGAATCTCATTCAGGTTCACATTCGTTAACATATGGACAATGGAAATTTTCAGGCGGTGGGTCCATGATGGGAAAGGGATGCCACCCGCTTTCGGCGGCCATTTATTTCAAACATGTAGAAGGCAGGGCAAGGAATGGCAAAGCAATACGACCGAAATCAATCTCTGCACGAACGCATGCCATCACACGCATGCCCGGCTTTAAAGATGAAGGTTATTTACGAACAACCTATACCGACATAGAAGATTTTGCCATGTTACATGTTGTGTTCGAGGATGGTACCCTTGCAGATGTATTTGCCAGCGAGTTAGTAATGGGAGGCGTTCATAACTGCATTGAAGTAAATACTACTAACCACAGAACGATTTGTAATATAAATCCCAACACGTCCATGCAGGCATATAC
>JBDSBP010000369.1:0-4657 GCA_039921525.1 Chitinophagaceae bacterium
GCAGTAAAAAAGATACTAAAATATATGGGGTTTACAGCAGGAAAGATAAGATTAGCAACTGCTCCCATAGCGGCAATATCGGCACATATGTTGAGAATGATGACAGGGAAACTGAACAGAACCATTAAATACAATATTGGGCCCGGGTAATTTCTTTTTAATGTACCTGTAAGACCCTGCGATGCAACCAAACCTATCCGCGCACACATTTCCTGTATGGCGGCCATCAACGGAAAGGTGATGAGTGCCGTCCATAAGGTAGCCAACCCAAACTGGGCGCCGGCCTGCGAATAAGTAACTATACCAGCCGGGTCATCATCACTGGCTCCCGTTACAAGTCCGGGTCCCAGGATTTTAAAAAAATTTAAAATCTCTATACGCAGGGTTTTTCGAAGTTGCATGGTGCTTTCTTTAGCACTGTTTTGATAGCTGGCTTTCAAAGCTTACAGGGATTAACCTAAGAAGTTTTCAACCTTCGAAAGTCACTGTTAATCGACCGTGGCTTCGTAGAATCATCACCCCGCAACACACGTCTTTGCCTGAACTCCGACTAAAGATAATCTCTTATCTATTTCCTCTGCTAAACCAACCTGATTATTATGTCAATAAACTCCTTCTGCAAAAATTGTTTTCATTTGTTACATATACCTCATTACACCATCAACCTTATTTGAGACACTGAATCAGCGCTATCAAAAATAATATTCACTAAACTGTTTCATATTACCAGGTCTGAGGCGAAAAAACTATGTTTGAAAAATTTTTCGTCAAAGGAATATTAAAAATGATTAGTAATCAAGGTAAAGGGTATATTCTGGCCGTATCAGCTGCCATATGTTGGGGTATCTCCGGAACCTTTGGTCAGTACTTATTTCAAACAAAACACCTGGATGCAGATTGGCTGGTTACAGTGCGGCTGCTTATTTCTGGCTTGCTGTTACTAGCACTGGCTCAAACAAAGAAACAAATTAACCTATTGGGGGTGTGGAAAACCCGCCAGGACCGATTAAGTCTTATCCTGTTTAGTATCGGCGGAATGTTAGCCGTTCAGTACACTTATTTTGCGACAATCAAATTTTCGAATGCAGCAACTGCTACCATTTTACAATACCTGGGACCGGCGATGATCACCACCTATATAGCACTTAAGAATTGGAAATTACCAGTAGCAACTGAAATAATGGCGATCATCCTGGCGATTACCGGCACCTTTCTGCTGGTTACGCATGGAAATCCTAAAACACTTTCCATTTCAGGCCAGGCATTATTCTGGGGCATCAGCTCCGCTTTTGCGCTTGCTTTTTATTCTATTCAACCAATACCGTTATTGCATAAATGGGACCCTGTTGTTGTAATTGGCTGGGCAATGTTGATAGCAGGAATAGCTTGTGGTTTTATCCATCCGCCCTGGCGTTTCGAAGGTGACTGGGACGAAATAACATTTTTGCTAGTAGCTTTTATTATTTTGTTCGCCACGTTGGGAGCTTTTTACGCGTACCTGGTTAGCATTAAATATATCGGAGCTACAAAAGCAAGTCTATTAGCATGTACAGAACCGTTGTCTGCCGCGCTTTTAGGGGTATCCTGGCTTAAAACACCCTTTGGATTATTTGATTGGATAGGAACGGCTATGATATTAATAACGGTCATACTATTGTCTATTCGTAAAAGATCCGTATACGTTCCGAACACTAGTGTTATTTCAACTCTAAAATGACGCTTTGGCTATCAGCCCTCCCCTATCAGCTATCAGGATAAATTACAATCATCAACTTTATTACGTTTTAATACCTGAATTTCTATTCAAAGAAAACTTTAAGTAACTGGCTGATAACAATTACAAATTACTGGTTAAAACTGCTATATTTTGGCATAAATTGCCCTTAACTTCCTACTTTAAATTCTATTATTATGAATACTATACAGCCAGCTAAGAACCCGTTTTATTTTAAACTGGCTATGGTACTTGTTAGCCTTATTTCACTTGGATACTTATCGATAATGGGTAAGGAGATCCTGGCCCCTTTGATGTTCTCGCTGTTAATCGCTATCCTGCTTTTGCCTGTCTCCGTATTTTTAGAAACACGGTTAAACCTGCCCCGGAGCGCTGCTGCAGGTTTATCTGTTTTATTACTACTGCTGGCGATTTCAATAATAGTATATCTTGTTGGCTCACAAGTTTCCGGACTGGCCAGAGACTGGCCTATGTTTGAGGTACAAGTGCGATCATCACTCACAAACTTACAGAACTGGATATCGACAACCTTTCATATAGATCTTAAAAAACAAACGGATTATATTGAGTCATCCGCTTCCAAACTGCTGAATGCAGGCACTACGGTACTAGGCACTACGGTGATAACGGTATCTTCCCTGATGTTGTTCCTGGTATTCACCCTGATCGATACATTTTTCCTGTTATTATACAGGAGGCTGATCCTGAAATTCCTGGTTGGTGTATTCAAAGAAGAAAATGCCAGGACACTTTATGAAGTTATTGCCGAGATCCAATTTATTATACGCAAATATATATTGGGACTATTACTGGAAATGCTCATTGTTGCCGGTGCCTGCTGTATTGCATTCTGGCTGTTGGACATTAAATATGCTGTTTTGCTGGGGCTCATTACCGGTCTGTTTAACATCATTCCTTATATTGGAATATTCTCCGCCCTACTGTTAAGTACGTTAATCACATTTGCCGCCGGTGCTACTACCGGCAAAATATTATTAGTCGTAATAACGGTCGTTGTAATGCACCTTGTAGACAGCAATGTTTTATTACCGCTGGTGGTGGGATCTAAAGTCAGGATCAATGCCCTGATTACATTGCTGGCCGTTATCATAGGCGAAATGATGTGGGGAATCACAGGGATGTTCCTGGCTATTCCGGTTATCGCTATGGCTAAAATAATCTTCGACCGGATAGAAGGGTTACAACCCTGGGGTGTATTGTTAGGTGCGGAGAAAGAAGATAAGAAACCGTTGAGTCGAAAATACAGCGTTAAAAAAGTTATTAAAACAGCACCTGATTAAATGATGTCTGAACCGTTGATAGATGTGATTAACGGATTGTTATGAATAGTTCTTAACGTTTCAATTATAAAGATCATTGCTACCCAAAAGATATCATAAACATCCCTTCATCACATCTATTAACGGTTCAGACAGTAATCAAAGATCCGTACTTATTTGCCGAATCATTTGATTTGTGAATCCCCATTCATTATCGTACCAGGCCATTACTTTTACCAAATCTCCATCCACCACTCGCGTCATCTCCAGGTCCACAACTGCGGCAAACGAACTTTGAATAATATCTGTGGAAACCAGTGGATCGTTTGAAACAGACAATACTAATTTGTAACGATCCGTCGCCGCTTCTTCCGTTAGAATGGTATTAATTTCTTCCGGGGATGTGTTTCTTTCAGCGATAAAAGTAATATCCGAGATGGATCCTACTGGTACCGGTGTGCGTATGGCGATTCCATCAAACAAGCCAAGGTATTGCGGTAGCGCCTTGGTAATGGCGACGGCCGCCCCCGTAGATGCAGGTGCCAGGTTTATTGCAGCAGCCCGGCCCATCCTGGGTTCTCTCTTTGAAGGTGAATCTACCAATGATTGGGAAGCAGTAAATGCATGCACCGTATTCAGGATAGCTTTCTTTATTCCTATTCTTCTACCTAAAATTTCAATGATCACTCCAATGTTGTTTGTGGTGCAACTGCCACAGGAATATACGGCGGTCTTACCATCCCCGGTATTTACTCCATGAACCACAGTAGGTGTATCCTTGCTACTCGTTGGTCCAGAAATGACAACTGTTTTGGCACCGGCGAATATGTGTTTCTCCGCATCTTCTTTCTTGGTGAAGAAACCAGTACTTTCTATCACCACTTCTATATTTAAATCCTTCCATGGAAGTTTTGCAGGATCCTTTTCGGAATAGTATAGAACTTTTTTTCCCCTTACAAGCAAGTGATCATCCTTCACTAATACATCGCCGTTAAATTTGCCATATACGCTATCGAATTTTAACAGGTAAGCTGCATTTTCTATGGACATTAGATCATTGAGGGCTACTATTTCAAGACCTGGTGTTTCTAATATTACTTTTAAAGAAGCCCTGCCAATTCTTCCAAAACCATTGATCGCTATTCTTTTCATAATTAGATTTTTTTATTATTTATAAGGCTCAATTTAATAATTTTTTTGTCGGAAGGGTGATTAATTGATTGTTTTGATGGAACCTTAGTTCAATAATATAACGTCAGTCTATAATGCTTTATTAATAACCCAAGGCTTCAGCCTTGGGTTTCAGGCAGGCTTTCTATGGGCTTTAGCCCAGGTTTCTCGCCATTACTAGCGATTCTTAAAGCGGTCAGCGCTTGGACTAAAGCGCAAAAGGTATTCTTCTAAACCCCGGCATAAATGCTGGGGTTACTTAAAACAGTATCTTCCTCATCTTTTTAGGTACCTAAAAACTTGCTTATTAAAAATGACAGGATTCCAATTTTTAAAAGTTATTTAAATGGTGACATTGGCCCGCCAATCGATTACTCATACCTCATACCTCATACCTTCTATATAACATCCGCCAATAAACAGGGTTGTGATCCCATGCCTGAATAAAATGTAGGGGCGTTTGTAGGGGCGG
>JBDSBP010000370.1:0-6836 GCA_039921525.1 Chitinophagaceae bacterium
GTTTTATCTTACCCGGCATTATATGTCGGCGCATTAATTTTGTGATACTAATATAAATTTTCATGAGCATTCCGCACGCGTCGAAACGTGGCAATCAACATCAACTGTAAACCATTTGACATCGGCTACAAAAAAATCTATCCATTTTATTTCTTTTGCCTATCACTTTCCTTTAACAGCGGCGTCGGGTTTCTTCAATTTTACAAGGTCAACCATTTTTTTAATATCAGCCGCGTTAACCTTTTTTGCATTATTGCCCCAGCTCGTTTTTTCGTGATTCATAATTGCCGAAATTTCTTCGGCGCCCAGGTTGTTGTTGGTGCCAATTGCAGGCATTGCTGGAAGGCCTTCAGATACACGACCACTATAGCCATTCATTATAATATCCACCATGATTTCCGGGTTGTCGTCCAATACAATTTTACTTCCTTTCAATGACGGGAAAGCGCCTTTCAAACCTTCGCCATTTTCCTGGTGGCAGCTTTGGCAATTGGCAGCGTACAATGCAGTACCGTCAAGCTCCTGTATTTCTGTGGTGCCGGAGGCAGTTTTCTTTTCTTTTTTGTACAAAAACTCCAGTTTTGGAGTTCCATCTGGAAGCTTAATTTGTTTTAGGGTTTGCAGGTAAGCAACCAATTGAAGCGCATCCTTTGTTGCCACCACTTTGCCAGTTTCGCCATCTAAAAATTCGGCTGGCACGTTTACTACTACATCGCCTTTCGCAGGCTTTTCCTTTATTTCAAACATCCATGAATATGCAGGCATGATTGATTTTTTTACCACGATTCTCGGGTTGAATAGATGAGCCAGGTGCCAGTCTATACTTGGTTGGCGCGTGCCAATAGATGTAAGGTCAGGCCCCGTGCGTTCGGTACCCATAACGGTGGCAGTGTTTCGCCAAAGATCAGTGCGGTGCAAACTGGCATAATCCGCGGCGATGCTGGGGCGTTCACCCCAAACTTTATCCATGTCAACATTTCGTACCTGTTGTGTATGGCATGCTACGCAGCCTTCTTTTACATAAATGGCTTTGCCGAGCAATGCATCGTTGCTCAATTTTTCTTCCTGTGGAAGTGGCGCATTGTTTTTTTGATTATACATGGCCGGCAAAATAGCAACCATTATGGTTAAGAAAACAAACAAGCCGAGAGCTGTTAAAAAGAGTTTTTTATGATTATTGAAAAAATACATTTTATACTTATTTTTTTCGTTAATTCCTTTAATAATTATTCTGAATGCCTTCTTGCCATTGCCAGGTTGTGATTTACGACTAACGAATCCAAATTACCGGGTTATTGAACATCTACTAATTCATGTTCATCCAAAACAAGTTGTTCTATAGCTTCATCATTAATATTTAAAGTAGGTCTTGGGTGAATCATTCTGTACATGTTGTAAGCAAAAACGAGGTGGGAAACCCACATGAGGGTGCCACCGATTGCACGCCATAACCAGTAAGGAGCCATAAGGGAAACACTGTCGATAAATGGTTTTCCCTCCATCCACATCATGCCTTTTAAAGTGCCGCCAATCATTAATGGGATACTGTAAAATAACAGTCCAATGAAAGCCATCCAAAAGTGGATACCTACCGTTAGTTGCGGTGGCTCCTGCCTTGTAATGCGCGGAATGATAGCATATATACCTGCCCAAAGAAAAAAAGCAATGATACCATACATAGTTAAGTGAGAGTGGGCAACGGTAAAGTCGGTGAAGTGCCATACAAGGTTGGTATAACGAAATGCTTCAGCCGTACCCTGCAGCGAACCGGAAAAGTAGAATATTGTACCAATGAGGAAGAAAGGTAAGGAATAACTTTCCGAAACTTTATGCCACGAACCTTTAAAGGTCATAATGAAATTTGTGGTTCCTGCTACAACTGGTATCACCATACCTACGCTGCCTACAATAGCGATGGTTTGCAAAGACCATGGAATAGAGCTGAATACAAAATGATGTGTACCAATAAGTGTATAGAAAAATATTTGTGACCAAAAAGCAAGAATTCCAAGACTGTAAGAATAGATAGGTTTATTTAACTGTTGTGGCAGATAATAATAAACAAGTCCTAATGTGAACAACATAAACCACATACCTACCCCCTGGTGCATATAATAGCCTTGTGTAATTGTTTCACCCAGACCATTTTGCCAGAAGGGAAGATAAGCCACTATGGAAATAGTTATACCAAACATAACCGCTGATATAATGTACCAGTTGGAAACATATATTTCCCTGGTTTTACGTTTAGCAATGGTTGTTATAAAGTTAGCTAAAGTTAAAGCCAGACCGATACCAAACAGAAGCTGAATAGGCCATATATATTCGCGGTATTCCCCACCTCCATTATTAACACCGGCCATCAGGAAGATGCTGCCTAAAACAACGGAAAGATTGATGAGAAATAAGGTGTACCATCCCCATTTTATGCTATGGATTTCTACATTTCCCACACGGGGTACAACATAATACCCTAATCCCAACATGGCTAATGAAGACCAACCCCAAAACACAGCGTTGGTATGCACAGGTCTTAACCTGCCAAAGCTTAACCAACTTATATGGTCTGCATCAGGGGCAACGAATTTAATACCTACATATTCCCCCACAGAAGTGCCAAATACCAGCCAAACGGTAGCCGAAATCAAAAACCAGACAATCAATTTTGACAATTCCGGGTTAACATCAGGGCGTTTGAGGGCTTTTCTTTTCTCTGCAATAAAGCGAATATTCGCTTGCTCATTTACATTAGAAATAATGCCTTTATCATCATTTACGGGTGAAGAACCAGACAGTTCGTTTTGACTAAGTTTGTAATCAAGCACTGCCTTACGTTTTCTTAAAGCATCCGCAATTGCTTCTTCAGGCAATGTTTTTAAGTATTCCGTTACGCGAGTTATTTCTGCCAGATTTTGGGCACGACGGTAGCGTTTGGTCATATTAACTACCTTCATTATCATAAGTATGATACCCGCCAGAATAGGGGTAAGAATTAAGATGAGCGTTATTACAAAACCACCTTCGCTAAATAACGTAACAGGAGTTTTCGCAGATGTTTGTGCAAACAAACCGGTACTATAGAATGATGCTCCAACCATCATAAACAGAAGCAGAACGAGATTATTGCCCGAAGATTTTTGCTTGTTTGTTTGCTTATATTTTAAATACGTGTCAATTTGTTTACTGTCGAAGGAGTTGATGTAGTTCTCTTCTTTTTCTTTATCCTCGCTTTCCATTTTCCTTCCTGTCAATCGTCTCATTTCCCTGGTTTTATTAAGCAAGAATATTGCTGCTATCAGGATTGACAGGATCAACACACCAAGTAAAATTAATTTTCCTGTTCCCGCCACAGAAGGAGATGTTGCTGACTTTTCTACTTGCGCAAATGCATAAAAAGGAAATAATAAACTAAAAATAAGTGGAAGCCGCTGTGCAATCAAATGCTTATTAGTATTCATAATTGATATTGAAAAGAGCCCTGTTTTTAAAAATTTGTGTTCCTTGTCAGCCTTGCCCGACTCTACTTCTACCTTAACCAGTGTGAAAGGCAGTTATGAAGCTGGTATGCATAAAATTAATAAGTTGAGATCATTTTATCCTCTATTTAATAAAAAAATTACCGTTTCAAATGCTTAAGGCCTTGAGCCAACTCCGTATTGAATTCAGCGACCGTAGAATTTCGCAACATATTGTGCATCTGTTGCCGGATCACTTTAAACTCATCATGCAAGGGGCACGGCTCTATTTCAGAGCAGTTCTTTAGTCCTAATGCGCAGCCCGTGAAAAGTTTATCTCCGTCAATAGTTTTTACAATATCGGCCAGCGTATTTTTTTTTGATTCCTCGTCAAGAAAAAATCCACCATTCGGGCCCTTGACCGATTGAATCAATCCTTTCCTGCTCAGCTCCTGGAGAATTTTGGCTATAAAAGATTCAGGTGCATTAATGCCCTTAAAAATTTCTTTAATCCCAACGTTCACTCCATTTTCAGATTTCTGTGCAATGAAAATTATTGCCCGGATTGCATACTCACAAGTCTTTGAAAACATAAATTCCTTTAGGGTGCAAAGGTATAAATATTTTAAATAAAAGAGTTTTTTATCTTTTATTATGTAAACTTGGCTAACTTTGTTTTGTCTTCAAGGATAGGAGTTCTGCAAACAAACTAAACTTTTGCGTTATGGATATCCCAGAATTTTTTATGTAAAGTGTTAATCTTGTGCAAGGCGTTCCCATTAAATAAAGTAAGATTACATACAGTTATAGAATTACAAAGCGAAAGGGTATATTTGCAATCGGTGCAAAAATTATCTACCATATCAAAGTATTTCCTTTTTAACGATTCTCTTAAGTATGCTGCAAAGACATTTCTTTTACGCACCCGTTCTATCTCTACTCCAACTTCAAAGACTTTAATACGTAAACCCGGCCTGGAAAACACTAATTGCCGGGTTACTATGGTTTCTTCATTGTTCTGATGTTTGAAATTTAAAATGTGTAATTATGTTTATTACTCAAATCTTTGCTTCATTTAGAAGCCCACTTATAGTATTTTTTGTACTGCTCAACCGTTTTATCCTTCAGTTTCTTATATTGATCATTGGGATTTAATGTGGTTGTTGCTCATAACATTGCCACTTCTGATCTTTACAAATTATAAACTAAATCGAAGAAAACATTCTGCCCTTAATAAATACTTTTTGGAACAAAGATAAATGCCATACATGCAAATCCTGAATGGTTGCCTCCCTTCGAAACTAGCTTTAAGATTAATAAAAATGATTTAAGTATTACTATAGGTAATAATAATTGCGCCCAACCTTATAAAACGAGTATTTATAATATTAGGGTCAAGGATAGTTTTAAAAGACGCGTTGTTCAAAAAATAATAAGAGAATCACCTTCAAATGATAACGTAGCAGTATCTGTGGAAGATATGATTACGTATCAATTAGTCGGAGGCGAGAAAATATTACAAATTGGACCTGAATATTTCGGGTGTCGAACTGAAAGAGGAGGCTTTGATGCACGGAAATTTAAACAAAATGCTGGTCGTGAGTCCGTAAAAATGGTTGAATTGAATTTATCTTCAGCGAATAAACAATCTTGCGATATTGTTTCTACTAACGGTTTTGAATACCCATAAACAGCAAATGACAACTTTAATCTTTCAGCATTGGGATTTACAGTATTTTCAAACGGGGAGGGTATGACACATTTTCTCGACACATTACATCAGCTTTCAGGCAGAAAGCCAATCGGTATCAGAATTTGTTTTAGAAACTAAAAAGGTATTTACTGAATATGTCACGCAATTATGAAAACCAGATTCATCCTTGATTTTATTGTTGTAGAGGGCGCAGATAAAAGACCTGGCTTTGTGACAAATCAGTTGGGAATGTGTTTATATGAAGCTTTGCTATTCGTTTCAAAAACTCTGTAGGTCTATGGATAGGACAAAAATATTAAGATAATTGCTTCGGCCGATATTATTTCGGGTTTTGATTTATGGAAAATACTCGCACTTGGAGCTAACGCTGTTTGTAGTGAAATGCCAGGTTATAAGATAATAAAGTATCACGGAAATTATGCAAAAGAATTATTACGTATAACATTCAGGATGTAGCTGATTTTCACAAGGGTATTTTTAACGCCACGGCTCGTATAATGGAGCCAATAGATTCAGGAGTATTGCTGATATCACATTGGCAAAGCTTTTGCAACGGCTGGATTTATTTTTTGCTAAAAGTCAGGCGGAGCAAAATGACTGAGAATAAAGCTTCCGCAAAAAATATTTATGAGCCAGTATTAAAAGTACGTCATAGTACAAATAAGAAAAAGCAGAAGGATATCGCACTGTAAGATTTGCATTTTTTAAATGAGGTCGCTCCTGGAAAAAGGGACAAATGCCTAATCTTAATATGAGAGATCATTTATTGTTGGCCTTTGTAAGACCAAATACTTTCTACTTAATCCTTTTTTGTAGGCCCCGAGTGGTGATTTTATCTCGTTACCATAATTGTAAACAAATATCCGCCTTCTTCAAATTCTATTTTATTAAAGCACTTAAACGCTTTAAGCGCTTATGTACTTGCACAGATTATTTGCTTTCTATATAAGATTAAGTGTCTATTTGTAAAGATTGACATTAGTAAAAGAAATGATTACCTTATAAATTGGGAAGCTGACAGCTGACAGTAGGCATAACTTTCATCATACAGTTAACCCACTAATAAAAACCAGGTAAAATCAATTGATTTTTATTCTTTATACGTCGAGCACCACTGATCCATTCAACCAGATTGCAACATTCAAGGGGATTGCTAGATACAAAACGCAGGAACAAAAAATTAACAACCATTTAGAATAATCAGGAGCGAACTGTTTAATAGCCATTGCAACTGGGAAAAGAGAATGAGGTTACCACCGCTGAGGATTACCCGGGCAATTATCAAAAAAAAACATTCCCATTTGCTATTGACCTTTTCACGTTTCTGCAATATATTACAAAAAAAGAGAACCAAATGGATGGCAACGCGGCATTTTCTTAAAAATATCAGGATCTTAACAAGACTTCTATTTAACCCCAAATTAAGATGACCAATAAATATAGTGATGAAAAGGAACTTTTTATGGCTTTGAAAAATCGTGATGAGAAAGCTATATCATGCTTTTATCAAACTAACTGGCCAAAAATTTTACAGCTGGTGAAATTGAACAATGGAGGCGAAGACCATGCAAAAGATCTATACCAGGACTGCGTTATGATCTTCCTTGAAAAGCTTTGGACGCCTGGTTTTGAATTAAGCTGCAAGTGCGGTGTTTTTTTATATGCTA
>JBDSBP010000371.1:0-37783 GCA_039921525.1 Chitinophagaceae bacterium
TTTCTAATATATCGTAATATTCGTTACGCTCTTTTCTGATCTGGGCAGACATACTGTAAAAGCGCTGGACACTTTTATCCACGCGGGCAAGCTGCATATCTGCAATCGCCCTTGCTATACGACCATTACCATCATCGAAAGGGTGAATGGTCACAAACCACAAGTGACTTATGGCTGCTTTTACAACCACATCGTTAGACTGATCCGAATTGAACCAAAGCAGAAAATCTTTCATTTCATTAGCAACAATATCAGAGTCTGGCGCCTGGTAATGTACGTTCTCTCTGCCCATGGGCCCTGAAACGACTTGCATTGGGTCGTCTTTAGTATTATCCCGCCAATTGCCAACTACTATTTTTTGCATTCCGCTTCGCCCTGTTGGAAATAAAGCGGAGTGCCAACCGAAAAGGCGGTCATCTGTAAGCGGCGAATGATAATGCTGAGTTGCATCCAGCATCATTTCAACAACACCTTCTACGTGCCGATCTGCCGGTATGAGACCCGCAATATTCATTCCTAAACGTCTCGCTATTGATGAGCGTACCTGGTCTGGATCAAGCATTTCTCCTTCTATTTCGCTGGATTTTAAAACGTCTAAAGTCAATGTCTTTAATGTAGCTTCTGCCTGTAAATTGAACCCCAATCCCTCCATGCGGCCTACAAGCCGTCCTTGTCGGTAGCGAACATCCGCCAATATCGGAGATAGTATCTGCTGATCCCATTTGAATGCTGGCCAGTCTTTAAGCTGATGTATGTAAACTGACATTTGTCGCATGTTATGCGGTGAATATCACGCTTATTCGCCGCATAATCAAGAATAATCATTGCAACATGTGCGGGGATTAATGATGTTATTCAACGCATTTGAAAAAAGTGTACGCAATATAATATCCGATTTTATCCGATCAATCCGATCATATCCGATTTATATCCAATCAGACTTAGATGTTGATCGCAGTGGTTGTTCTACCAACCTGACGGGGACCCATTAAGGCAACCGAGGGACTTCTTTGTAGAGCTACCTTGATTTTTGTTTCCAACCTGCGCTTGATCATGTCTGCAAATTCAACATGAAATATTACATTTGTTGATTAAAACCCTATTCATTGTAGGTTTTAAACACCAATCATTCCTCGTTCACAAATTTCCTAAGCAAACGATCTGATGGGTTGAGAAATACTCTATTTAGAAAAGTTGAATTTTGTGCTGGTATCCAAGTGGTAAGGCTTTTCTTTAATTCAGCAGTGAGTAAACGTCATAGTAAAATCAACTGTTTTTCTGTGGTTCCGTCATCCCCTAATGGTGGTAAGTTCTCCCAATTCCAGGGGTCAATCTTTCTTTTTTCATCAGGTCTTGGCTTAGGACTCCTAATCGTAAATACCGGCCAATATTCTAATGCTTCGGATGGCAACTCATAATCCATTATATCAGCCATATCCTGATCCGACAGGGTAGATTGTAGCCATTTTAATTCCATTTCCTTATTTGGCAGGAATAAAGGCATTCTAAAAAGATTGTCACCTGAATTATGTATTTGCATCATCACGTTATTGGCACCCCTGGTAAGTGGCGCGAAAGTTCCTATGGCCTCCCCTGTTTCGAGATCAGGAACGGGGGCGTAGTTATATAGTGCAGGAATACAAAACATCTTTCTGCCGTCTATCCTTATATGATAGGGAACTTTATTCTTCCATCCCTTAATTTCTCTATGTTCATAATTTCCTGTCATTGGAACCAAACACCTTTGCCGTCTAATCCTATACCAATATGATTTTTTATCCAGTATCTTTTCACTTCTTACATTACACATGCTATTTCTATACTTCTTTATCTTCTCGGGTGTATCCATATAACCAGCAATTATTCCCCACTCAAACTCTTTTAACTTATACTGCCCGTCCTCGAATAAAATAATGGGGTACTTCGCGTACTGCTGTGCAAGAACATGATCTAATGAATTAAAGTCAATACTAATTTGCGGGTCAATAATAATTTCTGGCAGGTAGTCAGTAATCAATTCAATTGTAGTACTAAAGCTTATATCGTAGCACATATCTTATCCGTTTTCTATAAGCTCTAATTTAACCCTAACTTCCTGACTCCGCAATTTTAATTTGGCATAAAGGTCACCATAGTTACTGTAAATCTGGAAATCCACTGTCTCGCCTCCGCCTGGCTTCCATCCAAGCCTGTAATCAATGTATTTTTTTACCTTGTCTTTTAAATGAACAGTTAACCATTTTTGCCAATCCTTTTCGAAGACGCTGGAATAAATTTTATAACCTGGAGGTGTGCCAGCCGCTATTATTAATTTTTGTTGATGCTCTTGATTATCCCATTCATATAGAAATCTGTTAGGATCATGCTCTATGGCTCCGAGGTGATGTTGAGCATGCCCAATTTCACTGTAATGGGTAAAAATGAAATATCCCTTTACTCCTTCATCTAAAAGACTTTTTCCCCTGGTAAAAGTTTGCCTTACAAAGTATTTCTTACCCGATTTAACGAATGCATCTAATAGGGGTACGCTTAATGTTGAAAATGGATTAAACATCCTTAAATTTTTATGCTGAGTAATTCATTTACGTTTGTGGTGTACCGTTGGGATAAATATGATGCCTTCAACTTCCACTTTTTTTCATATCCCTGTATGGCAAACCTCAATAAATCTCTCCCAAAGCTCTTATTAACACTATCAAGAGTTGTCATTACTATCTTGTTTCTATCTCTGTCAACCGTATCAAACATTCCTATTTGTAATTGATCCTCTGGTATTATATCGTTCACTATTACACCAGCTTTTAAGTATTTAAACCCAGGCAGAAAGATAATATCCAATCCTCTTAAGGCATGTTGTATTAATTCATTTGCGGAATTTGTTGCAACAGGCAATTGCATATCTACAGACCTGAAGTATTGCTTCTCGTCTGTCTTGAAAGGATTTGTTTGTATGAACACATGCATCTGTTTCGCACAGCAATGCTGTTTCCTGAGCTTTAGAGAAACAGTGCTTGCATAGTTACTTATCGCCTCTTGTAAATGTTGCTTACTGGTAACGAGCTTGCCGAATGATCTCGATGTACATATTCCTTTCTTCGGTGGTGGTTCATCTTCCCATTTGATACACGGGGTGCCACGTAATTCATTGATCATTCTTTGACCTACTACACTCATATTCTTTCTTATCCATTCATCATTGGCTTTGGTTAGATCAAATGCCGTTTTGAATCCATTCCTTAATAATAATTTCTCATACTGTTTTCCTATTCCCCAAATATCACCCACCTTTGTATATTCTAAAACCTCATCAATTAATTGTTGATCCTTTAAGTAATGCATGCCCGACGCCTTCTTTGTTTTCTTTGCATACCTGTTAGCCATCTTTGCTAACGTTTTGGTGGGAGCAATGCCGATTGTAACAGGTATCCCTGTATGCTGTGTTACCGTTTTTCTTATTCTTAATCCTAATTGATACAGATCTTCATATTTCATTTCTGAAAAATCAAGAAATGCTTCGTCTATTGAATAGTGTTCTATAGATGGGCAGAATTTACCTAATGTTTCCATCACCCTGGAACTCATGTCGCCATAGAGTGTATAGTTTGAGGAAAAGACTGCCACCTTATGCTGCCTGATAATTTCTTCAATCAAAAAGAATGGCATGCCCATGTCAATACCTGCTTCCTTCGCTTCCTCGCTCCGGGCTATTGCGCAACCATCATTGTTACTAAGAACGATAACCGGCTTCATTGCCAATTTAGGATTGAAAACGCGTTCACAGGAACAATAAAAATTATTACAGTCTATTAGCGCAAACATGGTTAAATATCTAGTGAATCAATAATGACCTTACTTACTACTCCCCAAACCTGGAAATTCATTTCTTCTGTTATTCTTATTGGCTTGTATTTTGGATTTGCCGGTGTGAGAAAAGTTCCTGCCTGTGTGATTAATAATCTTTTTACGGTAAATTCCCCATTCAATACTGCTACTACAATATGTCCGGATGAAGCATTTATTGATTTGTCAACCAACAGCAGTGCTTTGGGAGGTATAAAAGCTTCAATCATGGATTCACCCTCCACTCTTACAAAGAAAGTTGCAGATGGATTTTTAATCAGTAAGTGGTTAAGATCAATCGTTTCTTCAATATAATCAGCCGCAGGTGAGGGAAAGCCCGCCGGAATAGGAGTGTTTATTATTGGTAATACCTTACTTTTTATATTGAAAATACCAATGCCGATCATTACTAATTATTTTAGCAATTTTAGCTAAAATAATTGGATTTAAGCGTGCGTTTTTAAACTTTTTTATATTCTATTGATAGGTAAGGTATTATGTTCAACCTTGATTCTGGTCAATTTGCTGATCTCTGATTGTAAAAAATGTTTGTAATAAATTTTCAACAATTCTCCATTCTTTTTCATCACGAGTAGTAAATGGGTTTCTACGAGGCCGCTTTGATTAGCGAATATTCTGGCGTGTGAGTAATCGATTATGCAGCTTTAATAATGGCAAGAAACTGGGGCTAAAGCCCATCGAAAGCCTACCTGAATCCCAAGGCTGAAGCCAAATATCATTAAGTTAAGATGGTTGTCCCCTGATTGTGTACCTGGTTTAGAATGAGGGAGCTGACCAAAAACACAAAAGCGGGTTCGACAAAATTAATGAGACCTAACAAGCTTAACTAAATGACATGGGGCTGAGGCCTTGGGTTATTAATAAAACAAGCGTCAACTTTTGGTTGACGTTTCTCTAGTCTTTCACACACCGCACCGAAAAGGCAACCCGTCCCTCATAATCAAATCCATTTACATAGCCTTTGTTAGAAGTCAGTCCATCACCCAGGGCAATACTGGCTTTACCCTCCGTTGAGCTCCACCAATATCCCCTGCTGCCCGCATTGTTAAAAGCACCGTAGAACTCACGCCGCCCGCCAGGGAGACCCACGAAACCACTTGCGTTATTACCATTGCCGCCCTCTTGCCAACCGCCGGTGGCTTTCATTTTTTTGCCGGCAACAGCTTCGCCGCCTAAATGGGCTGTAAGGGTTATCCATTCAAGGTCATTAGGCACATGCCATCCTGCAGGCGCTAACCCACGGGGATCGTTAACCGCAAAATAATTATAAAGCTTGCCGTATTTTTTCCCGCTGGCAGCATCGTTATTATAATAACACCAGGCCGGCCGGCCATCTTCACCGGCTTTAATCCATTCCGAATCTGCCTTTACCTCCGGTATTGCATCGCCGTTCTTAAAATTGCTCACATCCAGGTTTGCTGTAGCCCAGGTTTGCCCACCGATTTTTTTTGAGCCGATCCGCATATCATTCCGGAAAGAGAATAAAAATACAGAAGCTGCGATTATAGTAATTATTGCTTTTGCTTTTTTCATAATTAATTTGTTTAAAATAGCATGATATTGTTAACGCTCTGTTTGATCAATCGAATAGATATCTCTCACCAGTTGTTTTAAAGCTTCCACAACAACAGCTGTGATCCTTCTGCCTTTTTCTGCGGTGGCTTTAACCGGGTTTCCAAAAACTCCGTTGGGCGTCATTGATTTCATTGTCCGGTAATAAGATGCTTTTGGCCCTTGCAACATGTCGCCTTCGGCCCAGGGAAAAGTAGTAGTATTGGCACCTTTCGCCATTTCCGAATTGTTCACCAGTTCAGCAGCTATCACCTGGATAATAGATGTCTCAAATTCACAAGCGTGACCAGTGCCGCCGGGTCCGGTTTCCGTTATCTTTTTTAATTCTTCTTTCACGAGATTCCACCAGGTAACGCCAACAATATGTGCCGGGGGATTAGCATAACCCAATTGCTCCACGATCACCTGCATGATACCCTGGTTTCCGCCATGGCTGTTCAAAAGGATGATTTTATAAAAGCCATGGTGAAGAACGGATCTGACAATATCCTGTACCACCGCTGAAAATGTGGCATGGCTCAGGCTTAATGACCCTGGAAACTCCATGTGATGATCAGAACATCCAATAGGTACGGATGGAAGGATCAATATGGTTTCCATCATCTCCTTATTAAGCAAAGCAGAAAAATGCTCGCCGATAAGTCTGTCTGTAGACAGGGGCAGATGAGCGCCATGCTGTTCAGTGGCACAGAGGTTAAGCAAAACCGGAATTGTTTTATCCAGCGCTGCTATTTGTTTGCTGCTAAGTTGATCCCAAATCATAGGTTTTAAATTTATTTTCAGGTATGTTATTTCACCACGCTGTCAGGGATTTTAGCTATCGCATCAATTTCTATTTTTATCCCGAAGCCCAGGGCTGATTGTACGGCTATGCGGGCTGGACGTATCCCGGTAAAATATTCTTCATAAACCTTGTTGAACCTGTGCCACTCTTTAATATCGGTCAGGTGTACGGAACATTTTAAAACGTCATCCATCGTGCAACCGGCTGCCGTCAGCAAACAGGATATATTATGCAGCGTCTGCCTGGTTTCTTCTTCAATGGTGCCGCTGACAAATGTTCCTGTTGAAAAATCAATCGGCCCCTGGCCGCTGAGAAACACCCAGCCATCAATTGACACGGCGTCTGAATATGCCCCGATTTTAAAGTCCTTATCGGTTTGTTCCGGATGAAAAATTTGCTTTTTACCCATGTTTGTTTGTTTTTGTTTTTTATAAAAGATTCTACTTGCATTTGTTAATACGTAGCACGGCCACCGGAAAGATCATAAGTAAATCCAGTGGTGAAACTGGATTCCGGGGAAACGATAAATACGGCGGTTGCGGCAACCTCGTCTAAAGTGCCGCAACGCTTCATGGGTATCTTATCTGTCATATATTTAACCTGTTCTGCAGGCAGCGCCTCAACCATCGCGGTTCGTATTACAGCAGGGGCAAGGGCATTCACTGTTATTCCGCTTTCAGCGTATTCTTTACCCTGCACTTTTGACAAGGCGATAACGGCGGCCTTGGACGTAGAATAGGCCATCATGCCCGCATTTCCTTCTTTTCCTGCAATGGAGGCAATATGCAGAATGCGGCCATAGTTATTTTTGATCATCCAGGGCAAGACATATTTCGACGTAAGGTATGAGCCCATGAAATTGACTTCAAAAACCAGCCGGATCTGATCCGGGGATGCCTCATGACTCTTTATATTTGTATCGCCGGTCATCCCTGCACTGTTTATCAATATGTCAATTCGTCCAAATTGCTTACCCACTTCCGCAACCGATTCTGCAATCTCCTGTTCCCGGGTAATTTCCAAAGGATAGATCTGGCATTCGGTTTTTAATAAAGCACTTATTTTTTTCAATCCCTGCTCATCTCTGTCAAATAATGCCAGTTTTACGCCTTTTTCTGATAATCTAACGGCTATGGCCAGGCCTATGCCGGAAGCGGCTCCTGTAATAATTCCCACCTGGTTCTGAAATGATGTGTGCATGTTGTTAGTTAATTAAATCAATGATCGATTAGTAAACTGTCGCATAAAACCTGTAAGGTTTGCGTTTTTAGTGCCGGCACCCCGGGTTAAAACCTTAAAGGTTTAAACAGGGTCATTGAATTATAAATGTTTCCCTCCTCAGACTAAAGCACTTAATGGCACGGCGGATGTTTTCCTGGTGAGCAACTGAATAATTGTCCAGGCAACCAGGTACGTGAACCCACAAAAAAAGAATAGCAGGTTGTACCCGCCCACCAAATCGCCCGAAGCCTTGTATCTGTCCAGTATGTAGCCGATCAGTATGGGGAAAAGCATTCCACCCAGTGCTCCGGACATGGCCCCGATGCCGGTGACCGAACTAACGGCCTGCTTGGGAAATAAATCGCAAACAAGCGTAAACATATTTGTGCTCCATCCCTGGTGCACTGCCAGCACAAAACTGATAATTCCGACGACGACCCACACATTTTTAGCGAACGGTGCATACAGGATTATAAGTTCCAAGACGGCAAAAATTAACAGTGCGGTCTTCCTGGCCTTTAAAGCAGGCCATCCTTTTTTTATAAGCCAGGATGAGAAGTATCCCCCGCCAATGCTCCCAGCAATTGTGGCGGTATAAATAATCATTAATTCAGGACTGAGTCTCGACATATTTAAATGAAAAATGGAGGAAAAATAGGATGGTAGCCAAAACATGAAAAACCAGTAAACCGGATCCAATAAGATTTTGCCGGTAATAAAAGCCCAGGTTTGTGGGAAAGTAAATAACCGCAACCATTTTATCCGCATTACTTCTTCTGCTGCATCTGCCTCGGGCTGCTGTCCATCATGAATCAGCGTATACTCACTGGCAGTTAAGCGTTTTTGTTTCGAAGGAATATCATAGACGATTAACCAGAATACTAGCCAGACAAACCCAAGTGAGCCGGTAATTATAAAAACCGCGCGCCACCCGTAGTGGCTTAAAATCCACGGTACAACCAGTAAAGCGAGTATTATCCCGGCGCTGGTTCCTGCATTAAACATACCGGTCGCCAATCCCCTTTCCTTTTTCGGAAACCATTCGGCAATGGTTTTCATACCGGTGGGCGTGTTGCCGGCTTCCGTTAATCCTAAACCAATCCGGGCCAGTCCAAAACCAGTAACGGTTTTGGCTGCGAAATGCAGTATACCCATGATACTCCAGGCTGTAACGGAAATGATATAACTTACTTTTGAACCTATCCGGTCGGCCAGCCAGCCCCAGAAAACCAGTCCCACAGCATAAGCCCCGGTAAAAACCATGACCAGGAAAGCAAAATCCGTTTCCGTCCAGTTAAATTCAATTTCCAGGATGGGTTTTAATAACCCGAGTATCTGGCGGTCAAGATAATTTATCGTTGTGGCCGTAACCAACAGTGTTAAGATGAGCCACCGGTAATTTTTTATTTTTCCAACCATACACGCGAGCATCGTTAAAAGAAAATGAAGAAATTGAAACGAGCATTTCCATTATATTCCCAGTTTTTGGCGCCCTTCTTCTGTGAGCAGGTTAGAGCTCCAGCCGGGATACCATGGTTGCTCCATAATTACCTCCCGAACGCCAGGAACCCGTCGCAGCGCATCATGAATATTCATGGACACTTTATTATGCACGGAATTTGAGCCATTGGTAAAATAAGTAGCCAGCGGCCGTCCACGATGCGGCATGGCCAGCAACACTTTTACCACATCACCGCGCACCGTAATGTCATATACCAGCCCAAGATCTACGATACTGATGTCGGCTGTATAAAATTGCGGATCCTTGCAATCCCTTAATGCATCCCATAAAAGTTTTTTGGGGATAAGGCTGTCTCCTGCCTCACCCGGACGGGCGAGTCTTCCTGCAGATTCCTTTGCTTCAGCATCATTTTGAATGGTTCCGGCCAAAACGCCCAGGGGATTCTTCAAACGGTGCCTTAATTCCTCGATCATTGCAGGGCCTTCTGTGGTTGTGAAGGGAAGGGTAACGTAAACGTTCTTCTCATGCAATACAGCACCGGCAGGCATTTCCTTACCGTATACGGGATATCGGCTCCAAACGGAGCCATGCCATTTGTAATACAACGTTGGTGATCCTGAATGGCGAGGCTCGGGCATTCCTTCGGCACGATGTTCCAGGAATAATCCTACGAACGAATCCCTGTTGTCTTTATTAAAGAAGCCAATACCCCATAGGTTATCGCTAAAATCCTTATCCACTTCACCTATCTTTAATTTTCCATCAGGGCCCATCCACATCATATCGGTAAAGGATTGACCGGTAAACACCCACTCATCATCCCGCAAGGCAGCCAGATCAAAATTTTTGAGCGCCGTCATGTGGGCAGACTTTTGAAAATAAGGCAGGCCGGCAAAGAACCTGTATTCAACATCCACGTTAAGCCTGCTGGGTGAAAACAATGGATGCACCGGGGAATACGGAAATCCCCAGCGCCGAACAATGGTGCAGATGGGGCCGCGCACCACTTCATAATCAGGGCATTTATCCCATAATGAAACTCTTAATTTCTGGAAAGATCCTTCCGTTACATAATCATGCGCCCAGTCAATTCCGGCCGGTTCACCGTGTCCATCGCCACCGGCATAAATATTTAAACCATGCTCCCGTTTTAGTACCATGCGTTCAATTTGTCCGTGTTGTTTGGAGAGCGACACTTTAAAAAAATCATTTTCAATATCCAGCCCAAAGCCCTCTCCGGTGGTAACGAGGTCTGTAGGATATCCTGGCAATTCCGCGTCGGGGTTTCCATAGAATATAAGGAAAGTCTGCTTTTTCACACCCAGGCTTTCCGCCATGAAGAGCAATTGGCAAAAGAGTTCCTTGCCACGCCGTAATTCCCCGAATACCTGCGAGGTAACTTCTTTTAATACGCCAGCCTCTACGCGGGCCACCCGTATTTCACGACTGAGTGAACTTACCTGGTCCGAAGGAAAGCTTAGCAAAACTTCTATAGGTTCATACGTAATAAACTGATCGGTTGGGGTAGCGGTCAGGGGGTATCCAAGAATCGGCTTTCCTTTTGTCATTTTTTTTTCCGCTTCAGTGCCTGCTATGGCCAGTGTTTTGTAATAGGACCATCCCTTCGCCCATGTTTTCCATGTTCCGGGGAGTGATTCTACCTTTCCATATTGAGATGATGCTGAAAGCGGCGTGCCCGGGTTTTCATCCTCTGCCTGGGCCTGGATAGTGGTATTCCTTAATGAGTCGGTCAGCGCCCGCACCGCCCGGAAGTCCTTGCGATCCCAGGCCGATTGCAACAGCTTCACCTTTTCTTCAAACGGCTCCGTACGATCCCAGTAGGTTTTTTCAGGGCCCGTTGCCATTTTAGCTTTCTGCCCGTTTAATTTACCTGTTGCAGTTTGTGCTCTGACGGGAATGGATGGCAGCGCCAGCCCCGCGAACCCAAAAAGACCCATCCCGAGAAATTTCCGTCTTCTAAGCGGGGTCTGCATAATGGTAGGATCTTCATCATTAATTGGCTTGGCAGGGCAGGTGCCTTGCGGCAAATCGCCTTCTGATTTTAAAGGATCCGGCATTTTTTTAGGTGGTTTATTCATTATTATAATTTAATTTATTGTAGATTAATTCGTGTGTTAGTTCTAAAAGCTCAACCCAACCATGTCAACCCTCATTTTGGGAGATTTCAGCTCATTAAATGACACTCTCCCCGACTTTTCATTTCCGCGAAGCGCTGTTTGGTGCCTGATTAAAATACCTCTTATGCGCTTCAGCTGAAATCTCCCAAAATGCAGGCTCTATCCTCCTTAGAGATTTCAGCTCAAAGCGCCGTAAAATTCCTTTACGCGAACTGCGTATGGCGCTTTGGCTGAAATGACAGTCGGGGGTGGTGCTTAATTAATGACTTTTTATAAACCTCTGTTGTCCGTTAATGTGTATCCCACCAAAGCGGCGTAGCCACATTATCCGCGCCTTTGCCCAATAAAGGTACGGCGGCCTTTACTGCCGGGCCATTGGCAATTTTTTCCCTATCCAAAAAAGAAATGCGGCGGATCATTTTATCAGGGGTTATATCAGGGTTCTGTGAATGAAGTATCGGATAGAACTTCGGATAGCCCGATCGTCTAATCTCCGCCCATGCCTCATGCGATTCCGGATACAGGCAAAGCCATTTTTGCGTGCCAATCTGTTCGCGCTGTTTTTCGGCATCAGCGGAAAATTTAACGGGGATATTAGTTAGCGCCGGTGTATTGAAATAACCTTCAGGGGCCATTGGTAAACTGGTGCCTTTGATATAATTACTGATCGCGGTGGCATCAGTAACTTCATGCTCATTCATAGAAATGGTAATGCCGCGTTCGTATAGATCCTGGGCGGTGCTTTTCATGTCCCAACCGTTTAGAGCACCCTCCGCTCTTAAGAAATATGCTTCCGATGCATACATGCAAACCTGTGGCGTGGTGTACATATTCGGAGGCAGGTATTTCGGGCTCACCGTAGAATTGGCATCAACAGAATTTACGGCCAGGTTCTGTTCTGCAACGCTCATCCCGTTTCTTACTCCGTGGAAAAGGCCATCCCTTACAGCCGGACTGAAATAGGTAGCTAAACGCGGATCGTTCCATCCTTTCAAAAGACTTTCCATGGAACAGCTCATTCTTGAATTGTTTCTTCCAATATGAAAATTCAGTCCATTAGGAAAATCAGTATTCGTTTTAAAATAAGCTCCATCGCCCAACACCGTCATAACACCGGCCGCCACCGCTTTTTCCGCTTCCACTTTCGCCTTCGCGGGTTCCACTTTTGAGATGCGCAGGGCCAGCCGCAAACGCAGCGTATTGGCGAACACCAGCCATTTCGTATTGTCACCGCCATAGATGAAATCCTTGGTAGCGAAAGAGACTACGCTGATATTGTTTTTCAAATCCGTTGTTGCTTCATCCAATTCTTTGAAGAAATCAAAATAAATATCCTTTTGGGGATCATAAGACACCACATTACTGTCCAGGCCAATCTTCGAGTAGGGTACCGGGCCGAAATAATCCGTCAGGCGGTGCATAGCAAACACCTTCCATATTCTCGCCACCGCATTTAATGTTGGCGCATTGCCTTTTGTTGCATTAATGATGTTGACCAGCTTGGGCATCGCGGAAACATAGGTTCCCGGCCAGATATCCATCCACCTTTGCACGATGACATACCGGTGTGATTCCTGCAAAGGCTGGGTTGCTGCAAAATGCTGGGAATAAGTGCCTGCAAACAGCATGGTGGTGGTTTCGTATGACCCACCTCCGCCCAAAGCTGCAAATTCAGCACCGGGAAACAGGCTTCTTACATCCGGCGCAGTAAGATCGGCTAATCCCATCGGGTTAGTATTTAGTTTCTCAAAATTTTTGGTACAGCCTGCCAGCGACAACACACTGCACAGAATGGCAGTTAACCTGGTGACCCATTTAGTATTTATTAATATTTGACGTTTCATTGTAATCAGTTTAACAAGTTGAAAGATGCTTTAACATACCCATAAACGAAACTTTCCAAGCTCATCAGAATGTCATCGTAAGGTTAAGTCCAATACTCCTGGTAGAAGGCAATGAATTGTATTCCAAACCACCGCGGTTGGATATTGCTGTGGCAATTTCCGGATCATAGGGAGCATCCCTCTGAAAGAAAAAAAGGTTTCTTGCTACCAGCGATAATTTTGCAGCCGTTAAAACATTGGTTTTGCTGGTCAGGCGATCCGAAATTCTGTACCCCAGGGCCAATTCCCTTAACCGCATGTTCGTCGCCGAAAAGGCATACACATCTTTTACGGGAGTTCTGTTGCCAAGGGACTGCCAGTAGGTTTCCGCCTTAATGCTTTTTGTGTTTATCTTACCATCAGCCGTAAAAGCATCCAGTACCATTCCTTCCCTGCCTTCCAGTGATTGCTTTGAATCTCCCACTGCATCCAGGCCTGCCTGCGTGCCCGCCACCACTGTTCCGCCATGCCGGTAATCGATAAGGAAACGCAGTGATAACCTGGAAAAATTAAGCGTGTTTGAAACGCCCAGCATGTAGTCCGGGTTATAGTTTCCGGCATAGGCCGTTTTTCCTGTAACAATAGGTACGCCGTTCGCGTCTACTAATTTCCGGCCAAGGGAGTCTTTTTTCCATTCGGCCATATACATTTCTCCAAAGCTGCGCCCTACATCCGCTCTTTCCAGCACCTCTCTATCATCACCCAGGAGAGCAGAGGAAAGCGCATCGGTGAGCCGCACCAGCTTATTAATATTCTTAGCGAAGTTTACCCCAATTTCCCATGAAAACGCTTTCGTTTTCACGGGTGTTCCGTTCATTATGATTTCCACTCCTTTATTTTCTATCAGGCCTGCATTGATGTATTGAGCGCTATACAATGTGGCGTTGGGTACTGACAGTGATATTAATTGGTTCTTCGTCTGACTACTGTAGTATGTTGCATCAAAACCCAACCGGTTGTCAAAAAACTGGAAGTTCAACCCGGCTTCAAACGAAGTGGTAATCTCAGGCTTGTAATTGCCCAGTGACCGGATAGCTGGTGGATTAATTGTACCACCGGCAGCCACGTTAAAGTAACTGTTGGTAAGATATTCCTGGCCGCCATAACCGGCATTAGCAATGGATACCCGGGCCTTTCCATAAGATATCCAGGAAGGTAATTTTAAGATGTCGGAGAGAATAGCCGACAGGCCGAAGGAAGGATAGAAGTATGATTGATTTTCTTTTGGAAGTGCCGAAGACCAGTCATTTCTAGCAGTAACATCCAGGTATAAATAGTCTTTAAAGGATAATGTTGCTGTTGCGTATAAAGACTGGACCTGGGGCGTGCTTCCATAAATGTTGGAAGTCTTTGGGTTCTTTGCATTGTCCATCGTAAAGAAGTCCAGTTTATTTAAGCCGTTCGCCTGGGTGTAAACAGTTGTATAAGTCGTTTGCTGAACCGATCCCCCAATATGCGCAGTCAAATTTAAATCCTTCCCCAGGTCCCGGTTAATGGATAATAAAGCATCCATGTTGGTCGCCTGCCGGGTTCCGTTATACAGGTTATATAAATTTCCATTACCGGATAATTCATAGGAATCCTGGAACATTTTTTCATTCGTTTTTTCATCATTCCTGTCCACGCTTCCGCGAACCTGCAGATCAAGCCAGCTGTTAAACTTATACTGGGCCGAAAACAAACCTAAAAGGCGGCGTTTCTGTTCATGAAAAGTCATCCGGTACATTTTCCAGTATGGATTGGAAAAGTAGGTAGAGTTCGGGCTCCAGTAACTTTGTTTTCTGAATCCTAAAGAATCGAAATATTCATAGTTCTGCATTTCACTAAGCGGTATGGATGCAGGGGCATGATATATACTGCCGGTGGCATCGTTTCTTTCGCCTGTAAAAGGTTTGTTATTTACATCTTCAATGATGTAGGTCATCTTGGCGAAGAAGGAAAGTTTTGAGGTGATATTATTTTCAATCTTCAGGTCAAAATTGTTCCGGTTCAAATCGTGATTGCGGAGAATGCCCTGGGCATTGGTGTTGCCATAGGAAAAGTAGGTCTGCATTTTTTCACTGCCGCCTGTAACACTTACGGTGTTTGAAGTGGACAGTGCTTTACGGAAGAAGTCCGTAAGCCGGTCTGGCTGACCTGTCATGTTTACATTGTGCCCGTTCCATAAAGTAATCGGCTGGCCCGAGATTTTTGGTCCCCAGCTGGTTTCAGAACGCGAGTTGTAAACACCACCAGCACCCTGACCATAGTCGGATTGCATTTCGGGAAGTATATTGGCCTGGTCCATGGTGATATTCCCGGTATAACTCACGGATACCTTTCCCACCTTTCCTCTTTTGGTAGTGATGATGATGGCACCATTTTGTCCCTGGCTTCCGTACAAAGCCGCCGCCGAAGCTCCCTTTAAAACGGTAAGCGATTCAATATCGTCGCTGTTCAACATCCCTATCGCGTCACCGCCATCGCGACCACCGTGCGTACCGCCATCTCCCTGTTCCCTGCTGGTGTTGTCCAATGGCACCCCGTCAACTACGTAAAGGGGTTGGCTATTACCAAAAATGGAGCGGGTTCCACGCAATAAAACCTTGGAGGAACTTCCGGGGCCGGTGGCATTTTTCGTTATGGTTATACCGGCAATCTTTCCCTGCAGGGTATTAATTACGTTTGTTTCCTTCGCTTCATTCATCTGGCTGGTTTTAACCGTTTGTTCGGAATACGTGAGAGATTTCTCCTGTCTTTTAATGCCGAGTGCCGTTACCACCACCGCATCCAGTGAACTATTGGCCTTTACCAGGCTCAGGTTAAATGATTTCCGGCTGCCGATTCTAATTTCCTGGCTCGTGAAGCTGGTAAAGGATATGACGAGAATAGTCCTGTCGTCCGGAACCTCAATAGTAAATTCGCCATTCGCATCGGTGGTAACACCTCTGTTGCTTCCTTTAATTGTTACACTGGCATTTGCCAAAGGATTACCCTCTTCATCCTTAACCTGGCCCCGAATCTCTATGGGTGGTGCGTCTGCTTCAGGCAAAGTTGTTTTGCTCTCCAGCTGCTTTGGTTGTTTTCTTTCCGGCCTAATGACAATGGTGGTTTTAACTATCGAATATGTCAGTTGCTGATTTTTGAGACAGGCAGACAATGCCTGCTCCAGGGTTACATCCCTGATATCAACATCAATTGGTGCAGCCGATCGTATCAATACCTTGTCATAAAAAAAGAGGAAGCCCGTCTGCTCCTCAATGGATTTGAACAGTTCTGTTAAACGCGCATTTTTTTTGACGATGGTAATTTTCTGCGCATAGCTATTTGCGTTAACCTGGAAAGTAAAGAGAAGCAGTAACGCAATAGTCAATCTCATAATCATCGAAGCTTTCGTTCTGAAAGATACAGCGGCACTTCTGTTTTGGCAACGAAACGTTAAAAGCATAGCTTTGGTTTTGGGTGATAAATTTGTTTGAACGACAATTTTTAGCCTTTAGGCTGGCAATGCAACGAACATTGCCGGCTTTTCATCTTAAAATCGTTACAAGGCGGGCTAACGATCCTGGGTTTGAGTTTTATTCCGATTTTTGAGTTTTATGTGAATAATAAGGTTCATTGCACAATGATCTTTCTGCCTTCTACTGAAAATTTAACGTCGCTTAACGCCAGTATTTGTAAAACATCAGACAGCTCTGCATTCCGGCTTATCTTCCCTTCAAAACTGTGCACAGGTACTTTTCCGGCGTAAACTATTTCCACATTATACCACCTGCCAATTTCCCGCATAATGGTAATGATGTCGGCGCCTTCAAATTGAAATAGCCCATTCTTCCAGGCCATCACCGCGCTCATATCAGCCTCGGCGACTTCTATGTTATCCTGTTTTTTATCCAGCACTGCCTGCCTGCCAGGGTTTAATAGTTCAAATCTGTCGTCCCTGATTATTTTCACGCTGCCTTCTAGTAAACTGGTCTTTATTGTATTCTCGTCCGAATAAGCTTTTACATTAAAATGGGTACCTAATACATGGACAATCATTCCATCAACTTTTACATTAAAGGGCATGCGCGCACTTTTTGCCACTTCAAAATAAGCTTCCCCTTTTAGCTCAACTTCTCTTGTGCTACCGGTAAAAGCTGTTGGGAAATGGAGTGAGGATTCTGCATTTAGCCATACCCTGCTGCCATCGGACAACACAACATTATACTGCCCGCCCCTGGGTGTAAACAGGGTGTTATACGTTATTTGCGTACTGGGCCCGGAGATTGCCTTATTGTACATCAACACATCGTCCTGCTTGTTTATCGTAGTGTTTTCATGCCGGAGAATTCCGTTCTGCATACTGTCTAACACAATGGTACTGCCATCAGACAAAGTAAGCATCGCCCGTTTTCCCCCTGGTACAATGGGTACTTTTTTTTCAATCGCACGGGCAACCATTTCCTTCGAATCATCCTTTTTCTCAATTAAACCATAATTTACCAAAACAAAAACAACCACGGCAGCAGCGGCTACACGTAGCCATAAGGTAGCATGGCCCCGCCTGTTATTTATGGATACTACCAGGGCGTCTTTTTTTTGCAAGATATTCTCCAGCATGGAAGCAGCCATCTCGCCTGGCATCCGAATTTCAACGCCGGTATTTTTTAAAGTCTCGTCTACCAACCTTTTTGCAAGCGCTTCGTGTTCCGGTTGGGTAAGTAAAACCATCAATTCCTGCTCTTCCTCTTTGGAACAGGCAAAATGCACGTAACGGTCAAACAGGTATTCCAGGCGTGGAGATGGCATATCTTAAATTATTATCGCGAAAAGTTGGAGCTGGCTTATTACCTATAAGAGTACTTCAATCATCGCAATGGGTGAGTGAAGGCGAAAATTTATTTTTGAATGTCGAGAAAAAAACGCAGACAGATCGGAACCCAAATAAAATGGTCCAGGTGAACCAGGCAAAAGTGACGGATATTTTTCATGGCCTGTGCAAGATGTGATTTTACAGTTTCAGGTTGAACATGAAGCAGGCGGGCTACCTCTTCGCGCTTTAAACCCTGCTCTTTTGTTAGCCTGTAAACATCTTTTTGCTGGCCAGGCAGGCGGTTAACGGCTTTCTGTAGCAAAAGGCTGTATTCTTTATCCGCTAAATAATCCTGGAAATCATTGTCAGCCGTCTCCTGGCTCTCTTCAGAAAATATGGTCGTGCTATAATTTCTGGCAATATCCCTTAAAGCCTTAAAGGCATAATTTCGGGTGACAACAAAAAAATAAGCGCTAAAATCTTGTATGGTAAGCAGGCTGCTTCTTTTTAACCATATCTTCAAAAAAACATCCTGAACAATTTCTTCAGCAACCGTGGTAGTGTGGGTGAGTTTAAAAGCAATGCTGTATATCCTGTCGCGGTAAAGTTCAAACAGCTTTGCAAAAGCGATCTCATCTCCCTGCGCAATTTGGAAAATTACTTCTTCGTCAATTAATGGTTTGTCTGTGAACAAGTTTTAAGAGTGTGTTAATCTACTAAAGATAATAAAATGAGAGTCACTTTACCAAATGTTATTCAGATAGATCTATTTGGTAATGTATAATACCTTTTCGAGTAGATTCAGTGATGTTTTGTGGTAGCAAAGCCCTGGCATTGCACGTAAAATTATGGACAAATTTTTATTATTATTAAGAAAGACCGGCTGATTAAAACTATTTTTTTTTTACCGTATGATAAAACGTTTAAGAAAAAATAAAAGATGTAGTTGCGTTATTTTGTTCCTGGTCGCGGTTGTTGAATTCGCCTAATTTATTCGGGTTTAATCCCAGCTCTCTGGCCATCTGTATATGTTTATCCGAAAGACGGTATTTTTTTTTTAGCTGAAGGCATTTGTCCAAATTCTTTGCCATTATCATTATTTGCACTAAGGTAAGAAAGGCATAAATAAATACTTCTAATCAAAATAATTAAAGCGATTAATAATATCTTTAAATATTCTTTTTCCCAAATGCTCTCAACCTAAAGCTGATATCAATTAATATATGGCAATAGCCTCAACGCAACAACCATTCACGTCAAACTATCCGGATCACAAGATCCAGAATTATACACCAGCGCTTATTTCCCTCGCCGTACTTTATTTTATGATGGGTTTTATAACCTGCCTTAACGATACGCTTGTTCCCTTTTTTAAGAAAGGGTTCACCTTGAACTATTCACAGTCTTCACTTGTGCAGGTTTACTTTTTTCTTACTTACGGCATTATGTCCATTCCCGCTGGCAAAATTGTAGAGCGCATAGGTTTTAAGAATGGAATGGTTGCAGGTTTTTTTGTAGCATCAATTGGAGCCCTGTTATTTTATCCTGCTTCCATATGGCATCAGTATAACTTATTCTTAGCCGCATTATTTGTGGTTGCCATCGGTATTGTATTATTACAAGTTGCAGCAAACCCATACATAACAGCATTAGGCCCTGCTAAAACAGCATCCTCAAGATTAACTTTAATACAAGGTGTAGGATCAATTGGAACAACAACAGCCCCGATTTTTGGCTCATACTTAATTTTATCAAGACTGCAAATTTCAAATGCGCCCAGCGAAGCAGTGAGATATCCATATATTGGTATAGCGGCCTTGCTGGTAGTGATCGCAGTAGTAGTTTCAAGACTTCAACTTCCTGTTATTAAAATAGTACACGGAAGCTCAACTTCATCGCCAAAAAAAGAAAATATCTTTTCTTTTAGGAATTTAAATTTTGGAGTAATCGGCATCTTCATGTATGTTGGTGCGGAAGTTTCCATTGGAACTTTTCTGACCAATTATATTTCCGATACATTGAAGATTACGGTAAATGAGGCCAATACCTATGTTGCTTTTTATTGGGGAAGCATGCTAGTGGGACGATTAATCGGATCATATCTTTTAAAAGTTCTGAAGCCTTCAACGGTACTGAGTTTTTGTGCAATGCTGGCTGTTGCACTTGTAACCATTTCCATTAATAGTTCCGGAACGGTAGCAGTATGGACGATGATATTTGTCGGGTTAGCAAATTCAATTATGTTTGCCACTATATTTTCATTATCAGTTAATGGGCTTAAAGAATTTACAACACAAGCTTCCGGACTTTTATCTACTGCGATTGTCGGTGGTGCCATTATATCTTTTGTACAAGGTTTAATTAAAGACAATTACAACTGGAGCATTGCTTTTTTGTTGCCTCTCTTTTGCTACTTGTATATTCTTTTTTATGGAATAAGCGGATATAAATCCAGGTTTTCAGATCAGTAAACATTATTTTAAATCTTTAACATTGATTTATTATTCATGAACCGAAAAAGATTTATAGAACTTACGTCATTGGGCACCGGCGCTTTAGCATCCTCTACTTTACCCGGGTATTCATTTACCAAAAGGTATTTATTGAAGGACAAATCAGATATCTATGGAAATCAATTAAACGCTGACGTGGTTATTGCTGGTGGCGGTGTTGGAGGCTGTGCCGCCGCCCTCGCTGCCCTGAGAAATAATTTATCTGTAATACTAACTGAAGAAACAGATTGGATAGGCGGACAGTTTACCCAGCAAGGAGTTCCACCGGATGAACATCCCTGGATCGAAACACACGGTGCAACAGCTTTATACCGTGCGTTTCGGACTAATGTCAGGGAATATTACCGAAGAAATTATCCCATTACCGAAGCTGCCCGTGACCGAAAAAATCTTAACCCGGGTGACGGCATCGTTTCAGGACTGTGTCATGAACCACGTGTAGCGCTGGCCGTACTGCAGGCGATGTTTGCACCGTACTTAAGTAGTGGTAAGTTAACTTTATTATTGGAACACAAAATTATTAAAGCTGATGTAACAGGCAGTAATGTAAACGCATTGCAAGCCGTTAATAAACGAAGTGGGAACAAAATAATATTATCTGCTCCTTATTATGTGGACGCAACGGAATTAGGAGATCTTTTACCATTAACGGGAACTGAATTCGTTACCGGAACGGAGTCAAAAAAAGAAACCGGCGAGTTGCATGCCCCTGAAGTAGGTGATTCCAATAACCACCAGGCTTTCACCGTTTGTTTCGCAATGGACTATCTTCCTGGCGCAACACATACAATAGACAAACCAGCAGAATATAATTTTTGGAGTAAGTACATTCCCAAAGTTAATCCCCCATGGCCGGGAAAACTGTTGCAACTCATGTATCCTAAACCTGCAACGCTTGTTGCCACTCCTTTAGGTTTTCACCCGGAAGGAATAAAAACAGGTGACCGTCTTAATTTATGGAACTATCGACGAATTCTCCATAAAAATAATTTTATACCAGGCAGTTATGCGGGTGATATCAGTACAGTTAACTGGCCGCAAAATGATTATATTTTAGGTAATCTAACAGGAGTAACCGAACATGAATTTAAACATCATGTTAACCGTGCCAAACAATTAAGCCTTTCATTATTATATTGGTTACAAACGGAAGCGCCCAGGCCAGGTGGTGGAAATGGATGGCCCGGATTGCGTTTAAGAAAAGATATTATGGGAACAGATGATGGATTGGCAAAGTATCCTTACGTTCGGGAAGCGCGTCGTATAAAATCACTTTTTACAATAAAGGAAGAGTATATGGGAGTAGCGAACAGGGCCATGGTATATGGCAATGAAGCTGCAAAAAAAAGCGAGGTTTTTTATGATAGCGTGGGAGTTGGAAGTTACCATATTGATTTGCATCCAAGCTCAGGGGGCAATAATTATATCGATTTTGATTCATTACCTTTTCAAATTCCGCTGGGTTCATTACTTCCACAACGTATGGATAACCTGATGCCCGCAAATAAAAACATCGGTACAACACATATTACAAATGGATGCTACCGGTTGCACCCGGTAGAATGGGGCATAGGAGAAGCGGTGGGACTGCTAACGGCTTATGCCATTAATAATAAAATTATTCCCAGGGCAGTACGTGAGAAGCAAAACCTGCTGGAGGATTTTCAAAGTTTTATACGTAAACAAGGTGTTGAAACATCGTGGGAAGGGTGATGGCGACCCAAGCGGGTTATTTATTAATCAAACTTTTCTGTTATGCAACCAAATTTTTGTTTGTCATTTCAGCGACGTGCCGCATGCGGTTCGCACAGGATAAAATTTCGCGCTTCGTCTGAAATCTGTTAAAATGCTGGTTGCCTCCTTTCTCGAGATTTTAGCTCAAAGCACCGTAACATACATTTATGCGAAGTACCATTGGCGCTTTGGCTGAAATGACAAGAAGAAGAGTTTCTTTACACATGGAGGATGTAAGGTGAAGGCCATTTTTTCTTAAAACACTGAAGCTACCGGCATAACGTCAGCAGCACTAAATGCATTGATATACTTCGCTTTAAAAGCCTCAGCTTCGCTTGCTTTATTTTGTGCTAGCAGGCTGTTATACATTCCCAACAAGGACCACCCGTTGCCAGGGTTAGCAATAAGATCTTGCTTGTACACTTCTTCCGCTTCAGCGGCTCTATTTAATTTAAAGAGAACGGCACCCAGGTATTGCCTGGCCGGAATAAGCCAATCCTGTGGTTCGCGATAGGTTAATTGGTCTTCCTGTTCAACAGCTTGCTTAAGAAATCCAATAGCTTCTTTTGTTTTTCCAGCCGCAAAGAGTAGCTCACCTTTTAATATACCTGCAGCTATTTTAGCGCAATGAACCGGCTTATTAAAAGGCATGATGCGTATGGCTAACAGGCTGTCAGCCAGGTTTTGCTCGATGTGATCTAGGTAACGTTTTGCTGAATCTAAATTATTAGTGCGGACGCTGGCCATGCCTTTTGCAAAATCATCAAGTACAGATGCATATTTCCAACGGGCATCAATGGCAGGAGATTCCAGTATCTCCTTCCATTTGCCCAATCTTACCCAGGCAATAACTGGTATCATATACAGGTATTGTAAGTAGGCTTCTTTTTCCATAGGCGAATTCATGTCAATAACTTTCTGCCTTACGCGAAGGTAGAGAGGCATCCCTTTGCTGAACATCCCTGCAGTCATAGCACAGGTAGACTGCACAGCAAAGATGTGGATCGACTTATTCCTTCCTATACCCAGATTAGGCGCTAACGAATCGACATAATTATTAGCCATATTAGCTTCTTCGTTTACGTCAACAGCTTTTGTGAAGAAACCATTTCGTTGATACATATGCGTTGCCATGTGCACCATATGTGAAACACCTGGCATGATCCCCTTAAGCACATCAGCACTATGCAAGGCTAGTTCAGGATGTTTGGAAGCTTCGGTGAGATGTATATAATAATGAAGAGCCGCAGGATGATCAGGAGTTTTTGCAAGTATATCTTCGCAAAGTTTCACCAGTTCAGGCGTCCAACGCTTTGGTGTTCCATCGTTGTTCCAAAAATCCCACTTATGCTCGAGCATAACTGCATCAATATACAAGGCTTTAAAATCATCATCACTTGTTTCCTGTTTTGCAAGCAATGACATAGCGTCGGCATAATTTTCATCCAACTGCTTGCGGTCAGCATTGGTGGTGTCGGTTGAATATCGTTCCTTCATCGCAAGCATAAGGCTCTTCTCCTTTTCAGGAGCAGTTGCCATTAAATTATTCATAGATTTAATTACATCCAGCACTCCTTTCTTCATTTTATAATAGTAGTCATTATAATAAGGTCCCATTGCAAGCGCTTGTCCCCAGTATGTCATGGCACAAGCAGGATCTAAACGTGCAGCTTCTTTAAAGGATGCTAAAGCTTCGCGAAAGTGATATCCATAATAAAAATTAAGCCCCTGGTTAAAGTAGAACTGTGTGCTATCGTTTTTGGTTGAAATAGCGTACTTATGCTTCCCCCACCCAGGTAACACATTTATAAATTTTCCTTTGTCATCTGAAACTATATCTGCCGACGACGATCCGCAACTAGTAATATCCTGTTTGCCTTCAGGAAAAGCAGTAGTGGGTAGTTTATAAAAGGCTGTTCCTGAACTTATAATTATCAAAACAATAAATAATAAGCGGGCTGTAAAAAAAACTTTTTTCATAACCGGGAAATTATTTAATGAAAGTAACTATTTATTTTAGAAGATGCAACCTGAAACTGCATGGCATCAGCCATTCCGTTCGTCGCTTTGTATTCTGAATGATCCTATTTTAATAACATAAATGATTATATGACTTTCCCTTTCCAGGTTTATCTACCTAAAAAGCCCCACAATTTTTTTCAGGTACCAGGATTTAATCAATTCTTATGTAATGAAATTTTCAGAAGTTTATTTTGGTTCAGCGCCATCTTATGCAGTTCTTTTTCATAAGAGTGGTTTATTTGGCGATATTCCAATTTTGTCCAATTTATTTGCAAAATTTTTTATTAACGGTTGTTCTTATAAATGATACCATCCTTCATCACAAAAGCTACTTTTTCCATCACAGAAATATCTTTAACGAGATCTCCACTCACTGCGATTATATCGGCGAGTTTTCCTTTTTCAACAACTCCAAGTGTCTCAGAAACGCCCAGCAAATCTGCCCCGTTAAACGTGGCCGAACATATTGCTTCCAAAGCTGGCATTCCACCTTCCGTCATATATACAAACTCTTTCCAGTTTTTGCCATGCATATAAACTCCGGCATCCGTTCCAAAAGCAATCTTCACTCCTGCTTTGTAGGCCCTGGTAAAAGTTGCCTGAATTTTAGGACCAACCTCCAATGCTTTGGGGGTAACAATTTCAGAATAATAACCAGGTATTTTTGCAGAATCGGCAGTAGACTTGCCTGCGATGATGGTGGGAACGTACCAGGTGCCATATTTTTTGAATAATTCGATAGCTTCATCATCCATGAAAGTGCCGTGCTCAATGGATGTAACACCGGCTTTGATGGCCCTCTTCATTCCTTCGGCACCATGTGCATGAGCAGCGACCTTAAATCCATAATCTTTGGCTGTCTCTACAATAGCCTTTAATTCTTCTTCGGTAAACTGTGCACCGGAAGCATCTTTGGCCTGGCTCAAAACTCCGCCTGTGGCTGTTATTTTAATCAGGTCTGAACCATCTTTATATCGTTGCCTTACGGCTTGTCTTGCTTCGTCTGGCCCATTGATTACACCTTCGGCAGGCCCAGGGCTTCCCATCAGGTCTTTGCGGTATCCATTAGTAGGATCCGCATGCCCGCCTGTTGTTGCAATTGTTTTACCCGCGGTATAAATGCGGGGACCAATAATCATTCGCTTGTTAACAGCATTGCGTAGCGCGACATTCACTCCAGAGCCGCCTAAATCGCGAACCGTAGTAAATCCTGACATTAATGTTTTGCTTGCATACTGTACGGATCCAAACGCTATATCGGCTGGGTTCATGGTAAACCTTTCGGCAGTTGCACCTCTTTTAGTTTCGAATTCAAGGTGCACATGCATATCCATTAAGCCAGGCATTACAGTACTATTTTTCAAATCAATAACTTTATCAGATTGACTGGGTTCAACGTATCCATTTTTAACTTCGGTTATTTTATTTCCATCGACAATAACAGACATGGACTCCAACACCTTTTTGTTTCTTACATCTATCAATTTACCGCAATGAAGGATGGTTCGCTGCGCATACGTTACAATAAGCGCCAGCAGTAAAGCGGTCAATAAAAGGATAATTTTTTTCATTTAATTCTTTTATCGAATAAGATAATTCTTTTAACGTGATAAAAACCAATTTTAATCTTCTATATAAGTTGGTGAAAATTTTGTAAAATCTTCGTTTTTTATTTTATTGCTTCGTTTAACTTCTTTATATTGCTTTTTAATCATTATGGCTATTGAATAAGAAATCAGGCCTTATCAGTTACCCAGCCCATTATCCTGGAAACTATATGTGAAGTTAATCACTAACAACGGCTCAGAATATTTTCCTGGCTCTCATCATACCATCATACAAAACCTGGAAGTGTTTTCAGAAACTCTCCAGGAGCTTGCAAAAGAAAACAGAAATATTGTTGTGGTAAAAAGCGATTCACGGGGGTCGGATAAATTAATTCGTTTTGGTAAAAAATATCCCAATAAAATTATCGAAGTGGGTATTGCCGAACAAAACCCGGTCGGCGTGGCTGTGGGACTCGCATCTGCCGGTAAAAAAGTTTTCGCAGTGTCGCCTGCCTGTTTTCTTACTGCCCGCGCGCTAGAGCAAATCAAAAATGATGTCGCTTACTCGGATAACCCGGTAAAAGTTCAGACTGGCTGATTCGCACCCTGGATAAAAAAGATGACCGTCCATTATATGTTTGCGTTTGGGGCGGTGCTAACTGCCTTGGACAAGCGCTTTGGAAAATAAGAATGACCCGTTCACCCCGGCAGGCCGATTCATTAATTGCAAAACTCAGAGTGTACACGATCTCCGACCAGGATGATTCCGGCCCCTGGATAAGAAAAACATTTCCCGGTGTTTTCTATATTATTAGCCCCGGCTATCACGCGGCCGGTGCATACCATTACTCTACCTAGGCGGGTATCAGCGGGGATAAATTTCATGGAAGATTTCCTGGTGCAAATTTCAGCATCGTTGACAATCCCTGGCTCGATGAATATGTTCGCAAGAATCATGGGCCACTTGGCGCAGAATACCCGGTCACCAAATTTCTCATGGAAGGAGACACTCCTTCGTTCTTATATCTTATCAACAATGGCCTAAGCAATCCTGAGCGCCCTGATTATGGTAGTTGGGGCGGTCGTTACGAGTTATACATACCCAGAACACAGAAATGGTTTTATGATCCGGAAACGAGACCAATATGGGCGGATGCAATGGACGAAGTAGTTGGGGTTGATAGTAATTATTACATCACCAATAAGGCAACTATTTGGAGATGGAGAGATGCTTATCAAAACGATTTCGCTGCCAGGATGGATTGGACGGTAAAATCTTATCGCGAAGCCAATCATCCTCCAGTAACAGTATTAAAACATCCGGATGAACTGGATGCAAAGACCGGATCGAATGTTTCTCTAAGTGCAGAAGGATCAACCGACCCGACGGCAATACGCTTACTTATGAATGGATGTATTATCCTGAACCAGGACCATATAATATCAAAGAACCGATAGATATAAAAAATAAAAATGGTATGAATGCTTCGTTGATTGCACCCAAAGTAGCTCAGCCGCAAACCATTCACATCATTTTAAAAGTCACAGATAACGGAAAACCTGCGCTAACGAGATACAGGAGAGTGATCATTACTGTTTTCCCTTATTAATTGCATCCTTCTTATTCTTTTTGAATTATGATAAAAACACTGCAACAAAAAGCTGTACTCTTTAATTTTCAAGTCGCGCGGGAGCTAAAACAGTTCTTTTCATTGAGCCACCGACGCCGGAAAAATTAGCATCTTACACGGGTATCGAAGCCATCGGTGTTGCTGGTATTACACGTTCCATGAACCCACAGGAAATGGAGTGGGTGCTTCTTTCTGCATTTACTTCTTTGAACCGGTTAGGAGGGGATGTTGGATTCCGTTGCGCAGCACGGAATTCAACGGGGGTGGTTACTGTGGGGTGCAGCCGACAAAGTGGCTTCGAGCTTCAGCAATTGAATCATAAGTAATACTCCGCTACAACCTCCACCGTTTTGTCTTGGCGGGCAAAACGTCGCCTCCTTGAATGCTCCTTGAATAAGGAGGGGAAGATGAGACAATTACTCTCAGAAGTTAAACTTTCAGTTCTCCTTAACGTAGCACAATCATTTCCCGATTACTAAACATAAATTGCATTTTATTTCTCATTCAAAATCTCATGCATAAAAATAAATTGCTTTTTGTAATTTTTCTTCTTTGCGCTTCAATTCATGCGTCTCCACAGGCTCGTATTGTTTCAGATTTCAACAAAGCATGGAAATTTTTTTTAGGCGATGAGAAACTTGCATACCTGGCATCTTACGATGATTCCAAATGGCGAAACCTGGATCTTCCACACGATTGGAGCATTGAAGGAAGTTTTAGCGATAGATACCCCACTACTTCTAACCAAGCCGCATTACCCGCAGGCATTGGCTGGTACCGAAAAACATTTAGCTTGCCCGGATCTGAAAAAGACAAAATTATTTATATCAACTTCGATGGTATTTATAGAAACAGTGAAGTCTGGATCAACGGGCATTATTTAGGAAAACGTCCTAACGGTTATGTCTCCTTTCGATATAAATTAACTCCATATCTATCATTTGGAAAAGAAGCAAATACTATAACGGTAAAAGTAGATAATTCAGCGCAGCCTAATTCTCGCTGGTATACGGGTTCCGGCATATATCGAAAGGTATGGTTGCTCGCAACAAATAAAATTGGGGTTGATCAATGGGGAACATTTGTAAGTACGCCGGTGGTGAATTCACAGTCAGCTATTGTGCAAGTGCAGACCAGGCTATTGAACATGACCGGTGTTGATTCGATGATAAATGTGCAAAACACAATCATCGATGCCACCGGCAGAGTTGTATTCAGCAAAAATGATAATAACATAGCCCCGAAAGATTCATTTTCTATAATCACCAGTCGACTGGAAGTTAATGATCCTGTTTTATGGTCGGTTGAAAACCCTTACTTATACAAAGTAAAAACCAGCCTTCGTTCTGGAAATGAATTAATAGATGAGTATGAAACCACCTTGGGTATCCGTAGTTTTTATTTTGATGCAACAAAAGGGTTTTACCTGAACGGGCAGCCATTAAAGATTTTAGGAGTATGTAACCATCACGATCTTGGCGCTTTGGGAGCAGCCGTTAACACCCGCGCCATAGAACGGCAACTGGAAATTTTAAAAGCGATGGGATGTAATGCCATTCGAACAGCGCATAATCCACCCGCAACCGAGTTACTTGATCTTTGTGATAAAATGGGTTTTATTGTTATGGATGAAGCCTTCGATATGTGGCAAAAAAGAAAGAACAGGCAGGACTACAGTGTTGATTTCGAAAAATGGCATAAGGCCGATCTTGAAGACCAGGTAAAGAGAGATCGGAATCATCCATCGATTTTTATCTGGAGTATTGGTAATGAGATAAGAGAGCAATTTGATAGCACCGGTAAAACAATTGCTAAAGAACTTTCTGACATTATAAAAAAGCTTGACGGAACCAGGCCTGTCACCTCTGCATTAACAGAAAATATTCCTGAAAAGAATTTTATTTATCAATCGGGTGCATTAGACATCCTTGGATTTAATTATAAAATGGCTGCCTACCCGGATCTTCCAAAACGTTTTCCCGGCCAGAAAATGTTTGCAGCCGAAACAATGTCGGCATTAGCAACAAGGGGGCATTACGACATGCCTTCTGACAGTATGCGGTTATGGCCACCGGATTCAAAAACTCCATTCAAAGGTAATGCTGATCTAAGTGTGTCTGCTTACGACCATGTATATGCGTATTGGGGATCTTCACATGAAGATGGTTGGAATGCCGTCAAGAAAAGTGATTTTCTTTCTGGCATATTTGTCTGGTCAGGTTTCGATTACTTGGGCGAACCCGTTCCTTATCCTTATCCCGCGAGGAGTTCCTATTATGGAATTATAGACCTGGCTGGCTTTCCGAAGGATGTATATTATTTGTATCAAAGTGAATGGACAACCAAACCCGTGTTACACCTGTTTCCGCATTGGAACTGGAAACCGGGTAATGTAGTCGACGTTTGGGCATATTATAACCAGGCCGATGAAGTGGAACTTCTTCTTAATGGCAAATCGTCAGGGATTAGAAAGAAAGAAGGCGACGCTTTGCATGTAATGTGGAGAGTAAACTTTGAACCCGGAATGCTGCAGGTTATCTCCAGGCAAAACGGTAAAATTGTTTTGACAAGTGAAATACGAACCGCCGGTGAACCTGCAAAAATCCAGTTGATACCAGACAGGAAAATAATTAAAGCTGATGGTGAAGATCTTGCTTTTATTACCGTTTGTATACTCGATGTTGACGGCAATCTTGTTCCCGATGCCGCTAACCTTGTAAAGTTTAGGATCAAAGGTGAAGCCACTATCGCAGGAGTGGATAATGGCTCACAAACAAGCATGGAGCCTTTTAAGGCAAGCTATCGCAACGCCTTTAATGGCTTGTGCCTGGCGATAGTTCAATCGAAAGAGAAAGCCGGAACTATTATTCTTGAAGCCGATTCAGAAGGATTAAAATCTTCTTCCGTTACCATTTCATCGAAGTAGATTTAGAATCTAAAATATCAATAATTTTTGTAATTTTTGTAAAATGAAAATGCGTTTAAAATACCTATCTCTTTTTTATTTGTTATTTATTGTTCATGATATGTATGCACAGGAAACACCGTTTTTATATCTATCCGGAACAGCCATCGATAAACAGTGAATTGGGATTTCTTTTTCACAGAAGGGCGCAACTCAGGAAAATGGATCACTATACCTGTTCCTTTTAACTGGGAACTGCAGGGCTTTGGAAAATATTATTACGGCTTTGCCAGGGATAGCAGCAGGGGCAAAGAAAAGGGATTTTGTAAAGATCATTTCAAGGCCCTTACAGGGCTAACCCACAGGTTTCACCTGTCTTTAACTCGGGATGACTATGCATAATATAAAATATGGTGTGTTCTAACTGTAGCCACTGTAATAAGATACCTTTCTCAAAATCCTGTCATATCATTTAAAAAAGATCCTGTTGTTCCATAGCAGCAAAATGATGCATCAATATCATCATTATCCACTTTAAAAATCATTAAACAGAAAAAAATTGTGCACCGTAAACGCTATGTAAATCATCAGGACAATAAAAATAAAAATATCTGAAACCAATGCAATTTTTTCGTTAGGCCCCGACCGCTTTTTTAGTAAATGATTTACCCCGGCAATTCCATAAAATAGCCCGCTGCCAAAAGCGCTAACAATACGCCATTGCGGAAGAAAAAATGAAATGATCCCGATAAGACCAAAACAAATGTTTGCAAAACCCAGCTCTTTTACAATAACATGGCTTTCTTTATTCTCGATACGAAATATGGTTTTAGCTGTGAATGAAGGATTAAAAGCTTGCTTGAGGCCGGCCATGAACTGACGCATCCCTACTGACCAGAAGATAACCCATTTTCCAATTAATTCCAATGAAAAGAAAACGCTGTTGCCGCTTATCCATTCTGTAAATCCACATAGTAGAGGTAATATCAATGTCAATAAAAGAACGCCGACCAGGTATGGCTTATTGATCTTATTTTCTTCTCCCAAATTATTAACATTATTATCTTTAAGTTTCGATAATTGGTTTTCAGTCATGATTATTGGTTTTGCCCGTTTATAAATTTTTTTTAAAGTGATCATCATTACAGGCCTTGCAAATAAAACTAAAAAGCCCGCAATCGGACTAACAAATGAAAGGACAACGGCAATACCTGCATTTATCATAGCCACATTACAGTCAAACCGATAATTATAGATCAGATCTCCGTCTGCCTTATCATTTAGATAGTCCGGTCGCACGGCAACATGGTCCCAAATCTGGTTCTGAAAAATGGTGATTAAAAGTATGTTAATGGAGTAGGTAAAAACACTGACTGTTTGTCCAAAATAGGCACTTACCAGCGTAGTAGAAAACGGAAGAGTAATAATACAAAGAAGCCAGAAAATATTATACCAAAGAAGCCGGTCATCAATCTTTTTTACGAAAGCGAAAAACTGGTGATGTATTTTCCAAAACACGGCGATGAGAATAAAGGAAAGAAAAAATGCGGAGAATTTTGTCCATAAAGCCGCCATATCTTTAAATGAAAGAAGTCCTTTGATATCAGTCTTTTCAAGCCGAAGGTCAAGAGCCAGCAGGGTAATAGCGATGGCAACAACTGCTTCGCTGAAAAAAACCAGGCGGTCAAGTTCTAAATTTTTCTCTTTGCTCATCGAAGAACAATTTACAATTTTCGAAGCAGCAAATTTATGATAGTTATATTAAAAAAAAGCGCCCGTTACTTTTGGTACGGGCGCTTCACTTTATTCACTAAAACCTGCATTCCCTTTTTTATTTTTCCATTGCCTCGGCGCAAAGCCGTCCATCTTCACAATCTTGGGAATAAATTTGCCAACAATATCCACCAAAGCTCTCTGAGATTGCATCACCGTCTCAATATCCTTGTAAGCAAAAGGAGCCTCATCTAATCCGCCACCCAATAATTTCACGCCATGTTTATGTAGTTCATCCTTCATGACCTTTTGCGTGATAGATGACATTGCTTTTGTGCGGCTCATCCTTCTACCGGCACCGTGTGCTGCAGAATTTACTGATGCCTCCTCGCCTTTTCCTTTTACAATAAACCCTGCTGCAGTCATGCTTCCTGGAATAACACCCAACACTCCCTTACCGGCAGGGGTAGCTCCTTTTCGATGAACAATCAGTTCCCGTCCTTCGTGTATTTCCTTCCATGCAAAGTTATGATGGTTCTCTACCATGGTTATAGGAGATCTGCCTAACTGGTTAGCAATTTTTGAATGTATAACATGATGGCAGGCAGCCGCAAAATCTCCAGCGAGGTTCATCGCAATCCAATACTCTACACCTTCCCCCTCATCGAGATTTAACCAGGCAAAATTACTTACTTCAGCAGGCAAACTTCTTTTTTGTTTTGCAATTTTAGTGTAGTGATTAGCAATAGTTGCACCCAGTGCTCTTGAGCCGGAATGAGATAATAATCCCAGGTAAGTTCCAGGCGCCACGTTCAGCGTTTTATCACGTTCTGCAATTTCTACAATTCCGAACTCAACAAAATGGTTACCTGAACCCGAAGTTCCTAATTGCCTGGCAGCTTTGCCCTGCAAAGTTCTCAGTAGGGCAATATCCTGGAACTCTTTCCTTTCAATTACTTCATGAGAAACGTTTTTTTCAAATTGTCTTCCACTACCAAACAATGTTGCTTCATTTAATTCCCTTGTAAAATAAACCTCACGTTGTAACAACTCTTTCGGGTCAATATCGAAGATAGATAAACACATCCTGCAACCAATATCCACACCAACACCATAAGGAATTACTGCATTCTCTGTTGCCAACACTCCACCAATCGGCAGGCCATAACCCGAATGTGCGTCTGGCATTAATGCTCCGGCCACAGCAATTGGTAGTTTAGCTGCCTGCTGCATCTGGTGCATTGCGCCTTCTTCAATGTATTCGCTTCCGAATACATTAAAATGAATGCCTTCTTTACTCATGGCTATTTCGTTGCCAGTTATTAAAGGCTTGGGTAGCAACTGCGCCGCTATCAAAGCCAGCAGGGCATCATCCCTGTATTCAACCGGTGATGAGAGCACCTTTTTTAAAATTTCCATAGCTGCTTCTTTTGTGTGATATTTAAAATTTTTCTCCATCACGTTCATAGCAATACTAATTACGGGACCTTCCGGGTAGCCGATTGCTCTTAATTCCTTGCCATAAATTTTTAATTTTTCCATTATATTATTTTTGAAGCATTTAGTTAATATACTGCTCCGTGACTTCCTTTACCTGCTATATTTTTTATAACAGTTTTACATAAACCAAACCTATAACCTTAGTGTACAAACCATTAACACAGTAATTTTTTTTACTTTCAGCCGCCGCTTCCGCAATAAGGCAAAGTTGATGTAAGTAATATACAACGGCGCTACATCAACCTTGCCATGAGGAAGTTTTATTGCACTGCCCTATCGGCGCAACAGGAACTGGCAAAGGCATGAGGTTTTACCTTAAAAGCAAAGCCCATTCCCATGATATAACCCATTGCTTCCTTTAATGCATTGTTACTTTTAAAAGCCGGGTTAGTATTAATATCAGCATGCACTTCCATATCCACATTGTAAGTAGTAAACAGGTGGCATAATGAATAAGCAACAGCAACACTTTTTGCCACCTCCAGTAACATCCTTTCTTTTACACTCATTTCCTGGTTAGTGGACTCATTAAGTATATACATGAATCCGCCTTCCCCTTTCCTGATAAATACAATTACCGTAGCAAATTCTGTTAAACCGGCCTTCACCTGGCTATCGGTACCAATGCAAACTTTTAATGAGTGCTCCATTTCCTGTTCTCTCATCAATGCATTTCTTACTTCATCTTCAATGGGCAGATTAATTTTCTCTCCGCTTAATTTCCTCCACTGGTGCATCTGTTTCATAACATCTTTTTTAACTGTTTCAAACTTCCATTAAATGAGTTCTGAACCCAATTACCTCCGTCTTCTTTGACTGGAACTCTCTTTCATGCTGATTAGATAACTCAGCAATCGTCATTGGTTTGTGTATAATTGTTTTGAAGCCAAAGTGATTGCTTAGCCTTTGTGCTTTGGCCACGCTTAATTTACCGAATTCATATTTAGCTATTAATCTTCCCTTGCGCATCAACGCTTCATCTATCAAATCAAGTGAATTATTGAAGGTGCAGATTAGTTGCACATTCAGGAAGTCTGCCAGCAACCCGTCAGAAATATTGAGCAGGTTGGAAACGGCCGAACTTGAACTATGCTTTCTATCCATGATAATATTTTCCGCATCTTCAATTATTACTACTGAATTCGGATTGTCAATGAGTAATTCTATAAAATCCGGGTTCATCAGGTTTCCTGCTACCGATGGTGACAAGAACATAATTTTCTTTTTGATCTTCCCCACCAGATGACGCAGGTAGGATGTTTTTCCTGAGCCAGGCAAACCATGCAGTAAAACAATACCCTTATCATTCTTCTTATTCAGTCTTTTTCTTATGAGCTCATCTGTTTGAATAAAATCATCTTCATAAAACAGACCTAAATCCATTTTTGACCGTTTTACTTCCATTGCTTTTAAATCCAGTCCTGAACTGCCTTTTACAATCAGGTTAATTTCCAGTGGCTCTCTTCTTTGTCTTTGTTTGAATTGATTCACAAATGTTGTTACCTCATTTACAAATGCCGGTTGACTACCACTATGCAATATCTCACAATAAGATGTTGAAAATTCAACGATACAGTTGTTGTTTAAAATAATCACCGTGCAATCAAATTCGTATTTTTTCTTTTTCTTCTCATACCAGCGATACTGATGTACGTGTTCAACCAGATCTTTGTATTTTTCAGTAAACCCTGCAAAAGCTTTTTCACCATCCAATTGATCAATGTAACTCATGTTTGGCAAGGCATTAAAACAGTACAGGTATAAAATTTTAGTATCAAGGAAATGAGTATCAAACACGTTATTTGCATTGATAACCTTTCGGTCAAATAAATTGTCCATAAATATTTTTTGAAATAGTAAATAATATTATTCATCCACATTCAACGTGAAGCCTTCATACTATTTCATTACAAGAGTGCGCATAACTTTAGAATTATTGTATCCGTTTTTAATACTCGATTAGTGGGCGAAACAAGAGTCGAACTTGTAACCACGGCGCTTCAAGCCGATGCTCTACCATTGGAGCTATTCGCCCATATATTCTGTTGGTCCGGTGAGACTTGAACTCACAACTCCCGGCTTAAAAGACCGGTACTCTACCAGGTTGAGTTACGAACCAATTTCATGATCACTTGTTTAACCGGATACTTCAATAATTGAAATTATCTCGGTTAATTCCTTCATCTGCAGGCTTAGAAAGAGTCGAACTTTCATCACTGTGTTAGAAGCACAGTATTCTTCCATTGAACTACAAGCCAATGTTTAAAGGTTGACTTCGGGACTTGAACCCTGTTCTTCACATTCACAGTATGGTGCTTTACCAGTTAAGCTAAAGTCAACATGTATAATCAAAACACTTTTACCCATAAAATAAAAAAGCCCGGCCATTTTTGAGGCCGGGCTTTTTTCCTGAACATAAATTGCTATGTTCGGATATACCGTGACCTCTTAAGATTATTTCTATTTGCTATACCTTTTGTTTCACCACGCCTAAACGACAGCACATACTGATAACAGCCAAATAATGTTAGTTCATTATTTACTCCTGTAAATCGTTTATGTAGTGTAGGCCTTTGCATTGTTTACCGTTTAATAATAAAATTAAATTCCTTAAATTCTATTCAATAAAAAGCCCCGCAATCTTTTGCAGGGCCATGTTAAATCGAATTAGTTATTTGAACTTATTCATCAGTACAACATTCCCGGCAAATGGAATAGTCTTTATTCAGACTAAAACTACCTGGTGTTTTTATATGTAATTGTGTGCGTAGCAAATTTTTTTATTTTTTTGTTTGATGATGCAAAGATGTAAATATTTTTTCGATGTTGCCAACTATTTAGTGAACTATTTTAAAAATAATTTTTTGATCTACATATTACTTATTAGTTAGTGGTGCCTTTTACATAATATCCACAAGAAGTTTGTCCTTTAATTTTTCCTTCTTTTCATTTGAAATGTATGCATGCTCAATGGCTTCCATGTTGCACTATAAAAAAAGTTCCTTCACCCAATTAAAAACGGTTTCCGGCATTTTAAATTTCAGCTAAGAAATGCTTAGAGTTGCCCGGCATGTAAATTAGAAGCAGGTTTCGAAATAATAAACGTAAATTACAAAAAGAAAATTACCAACCTTCCTTCTCAAACCACTTGCTTATGAAATGCAAAAATCTATTTGTATTACTGATAATTTTATTCTGTAGTCTTTCAACAATCGCCCAGCAAAGAATTATAACCGGAACAGTTACTAATGCTTCAGATGGAACTCCATTGGCAAATGCTTCCGTTATTGGGGTTGGTGAAAAAAAAGCCGCCAGAACAAATACTGATGGTAGTTTTTCAATAACTGTTTCCCCGGCTTCAAAACAATTACAAATTAGTTATGTAGGATTGCAAACGCAAACCGTTGACATTTCTTCCAGTACAACCGTTGCTGTTTCTATGGTCGCTTCTACGGAAGGTATGCAGGATGTTATAGTCGTAGGGTATACCACGCAGAAAAAAGCAACCATAACAGGAGCCATTGCATCAGTCAATATGCAGGACCTGGAACAACGAAGAGTGTCTGATGTTGCGCAGGCACTGCAGGGCCAGGTTGCCGGCGTGCAGGTAACTCAGAGTACCGGTGCACCTGGTGACCAGATCAATATCCGCATCAGGGGCGAAGGAACCATTGGAAATAATAGCCCGTTATTTATAGTTGATGGCATTCCTTCCCGCGACATCTCTTTTCTGTCACCAGCCGATATACTGTCCATGACCGTTCTGAAAGATGCCAGTGCCGCTTCCATTTATGGTTCTCGAGCTTCTGCAGGGGTTATAGTGGTAACTACCAAAAGTGGAAGAAAGGGAAGATCATCCGTGGATATCAATTATTTTAATGGAATTCAAAAAGTGGCTAACCTTCCTACAATGCTGAATGCCCCTCAATATATGAATAAGCTGGAGGAAGCCTGGAAAAACTCAGGGTACACTGGCACAAACCCATATACGACGGATAAAAGCAGAACCGATTTGGCAAATACAGATTGGCTGAGTGAACTATTTGAATTAGGACATTCCCAAAATTTACAGTTGACCGCAAGCGGTGGAAGTGACAAACTGCAGTATCTTATATCTGCCGCGTATTATAAACAGGATGGTATCGTAATTTATGATAATGATAAATACCAACGCCTTAATTTCAGAACGAATATTAATTCAAGTCTTACTGATCGGTTAACTATCGGCGTTAACCTGCAGATGTCATATGCCAGGCAGGATGCACTTTCATCCAAAGGAGATGCTCCGGGAATTATTCGCCATGCTTTGATTCGACCACCAGTAATTCCAGTTTATAAAAATGTAAGTGATCCCACTTATTCGGCACGAGATCCATTTACTGATCTACCGTTTTACAAAAAACCCTGGAACAGCAGCGATAACCGATATGAGTTTAGCAGCAATCCTGTTGCCCTGGCCTATTTTACCGACGACAGGCGAAATAACTTCAAAACTTTCGGCAACGTATATGCGGAGTACGCTT
>JBDSBP010000372.1:0-2921 GCA_039921525.1 Chitinophagaceae bacterium
TTAGTCAGGCATTGGATCATAATTCTGTTTATTGGCGGATGTTATATAAAAGGTATGTGCTAAAGCGAAAAACATGAAAGATTATAATAAATACCTGAAGCAAAAGTATTAAGAGCTCTTTACTCTCATACCTCAAACCTCAAACCTCATACCTCATCCCCCGATTATCCTAAGCTTTGCATAATTCAACATTATCTTCTTCTCCCCATTGTGTTCGAAGGTCACTGTCGCGATGGGATTATGAGCCGCTCCTTCCATTTTAGTCACTTCGCCAAAGCCAAATTTCTGATGTTCCACTTTTTGACCAATATGTAATTGAGAAGTATCGCTTGGGGCAAAATCCGCACTGGGGACATGCTCCACTGTTTTAATAATTGGTTTTGCGATATAGGATGATCTGCTTTCTGTTCTTTTCGGTGGAGGACCATAGCGGCTATCAGCTTGTGAACCGGCAGATGGGTGCATTCGCTCAAACGCATTTTTATCGCTCCAGCTACCACCGCCATTATTACGCATGCCACCTCCGGCAAAGCTGCGATCAAGATATTTTTCAGGCAGTTCATTTAAGAAACGGCTGGGTTCATTCTGCTGCAAATTACCAAACCGATACCTGTCTTTAGCATAGGTAAGCCACAGTTTATGCTTTGCTCTTGTTATGGCGACATAAAAAAGCCGGCGCTCTTCTTCCAGTTCTTCCCTGGTATTAATTGACATGGTATTCGGAAAGAGGGTTTCTTCTAATCCGCCCACAAATACTACGGGAAACTCCAGTCCTTTTGCCGCATGTATCGTCATTAGTTTTACAACATCCGGATTCAACTCTTTCTGATCCTGGTCTGTCAGCAATGCGATATTCTGCAGGTAAGAACCTATGCTTTTATCTCCCACCTCACCATCTTCATTACTGGGTGTATCAGTGAATTCTTTGATGGAATTCAGCAACTCTTCCACATTCTGGTATTTAGAAAGTCCTTCAGTAGTTTTATCGTTTAGTAATTCCTTTATGAAACCGGTGCTCTTACCGATAATGAATGCCACATCAAAAGCATTTTTTTTCGATAGTTCGCTTTGGAACATTTTAATCATCATCACGAAATTGTCAATCGATTCCAGCGTACCAGCCTTGAATCCAAACTCCCTGGCCCGCTCCAACACCTGGAACATGGAGATATTCTGTCCATTCGCGTTCATTACTGCTCGATCAACCGAGGTTTTACCAATACCGCGGGCCGGGTAATTAATGATACGCTTCAAAGCCTCCTCATCATTAGGGTTCACCACCACCCTCAGGTAAGCAAGAAAGTCTTTAATTTCTTTCCGCATATAGAAACTTATGCCGCCAAAAATTTTATAGGGAATATTCATTCTGCGAAGGCTTTCCTCGTAGCTACGGCTTTGCGCATTGGTACGGTAGAGAATGGCGAAATCCAGGTTATGAAAATGATTCCGTAGCTTCTGCTCCTGGATTATATCTGCCACCACCTTACCTTCCTCGTTATCAGTTGCAGTCCTGACCAGGCGAATCTTTTCGCCTTCCAGGTTTTCCGTCCACAGGATTTTAGGTAACTGGCCCTTATTATTGGCAATCACTTCATTGGCTACGTTCAAGATGCTCTGTGTGCTGCGATAATTTTGTTCCAGCATGATGACTTTTACATCTTCGTAATCTTTCTGAAATTGCAGTATGTTTTGGATAGTAGCTCCCCGGAAGCTATAGATACTTTGTGCATCATCCCCCACCACGCATACATTTTCATGCATGGCCCCTAATAATTTGATGACCTCATATTGAGCGGGGTTGGTATCCTGGTACTCATCAATTAAAATATATTTAAACTTATATTGGTATTTATGAAGCGCCTCCGGGATGTTCTTCAGCAGTTTGTACATATTTAGTAGAAGGTCATCAAAATCCATGGCCCCATTCTTAAAGCAACGTTTGGAATACCCGTCATAAATTTGTGCGAGGGCCGGTCGATTGCTGCGAATGTCTTCCTGCTGAATATAATAATCATTAGCATATTCAGCGGGCCCCACCAGGGCATTTTTAGAAGCCGAGATGCGGTTATAGACCAGGTTAGCTTTATACTGCTTATCATCCAGGTTCATTTCGTTCACCACTGTTTTTACCACGCTTTTTGCGTCATCGGTATCATAGATGGTAAAATTGCTGGGATAACCCAGCCTTGGGCCTTCCGCGCGCAATATCCTTGCAAATACAGAGTGAAAAGTGCCTATATAGAGATTACGTGCTTCGTTATTACCCAGGATTTTCTCCACCCGCTCCTTCATTTCAGCAGCCGCTTTATTAGTGAACGTGAGAGCTAATATGTTAAAAGCATCTATGTTACAATGATGCATCAGGTGTGCAATACGGGTAGTAAGTACCTTGGTTTTTCCACTGCCGGCGCCTGCCACAATCATTAACGCCCCTTCAGTATGTAATACTGCTTCCCGCTGTGGCTCGTTCAGTCCTTTTAAATAATCGTATTCAAGCATTCCGCGAAGTTACGAAGCCGGCGCATGAGGTAAGGATGTGTTAGAAAATATTTATAATACTGAACTGCCCTAAGGTTTCCAACATTAAATCCTTGTCATTGAGTCAATTAAAACTCCATGCGTTCGGTGAAACGTTGATCTGAACAACTTTAAATATTGAACCTTAAACCTTAACCTTATTTCCGGGCATATAAATTGCAAAATTTTATTTTGATTCTATTATATGCAATAAGATCATACTTTATGATTTGAAAACTAAAATCCGGCCAATACCGGCTTTACTCAAGAAAGAAACATGCTAAAACAAATAAATGAAAAAACCTGGGACTATTTGATTCGATGGAGGCGGCAAAAAAGCACGAACGGGAAATCCAGTATTTCAAGCGTCATTAATTTCAGTCAAACCTCACACCGCATACTTC
>JBDSBP010000373.1:0-9956 GCA_039921525.1 Chitinophagaceae bacterium
CAAAAAGCCGATTGTTAATCCGTCTGCCGCACTTTCCTAAAGCCGCCCGTTATGGGCAGTTATTCTCAATCAGCACCCAAAAGCCACATATATCTAAATTTACCTTTCGCGGCAGACTTTCCAAGCCAAACCAAACTTTCCTGTTAGAGAACTCCATTCATTCATAGGTTTTATTATGTTCATTTTGGATGGTGTATCAGTTTGAAATCTGATACGCTACCTTATTTCTTTTGACTGAAGTTTCCCTGTTCAATGGTTCGGATAAACTATTTCAGTAGCATCTTCCGTTCATTGGCTGTATTTAGACTATGATTTCTGTTGGAGTATTTTTTGTCACACCGTTAAAGTTAAGTTCGTCGGGAGAAATTAAGTCAACATTTTATTAGGCTCGCCAAACTATCAATTAGTCTATTTTCAAGTATTTCTGCCAGTTATGTTGTTCCTTGAACCCCAAAACTTCACGGATTTTGCGATTTGAAAACAATGCTTCATTTTCCTCCAATTCACGGGTAATTGGCACACCAGGAAAAAACTGTTCAGCCAATTCTTTGCTGGGGATAATCGCACCGTTGTGATCATTTCCCGCATTGAAAATCTGATAGCCAAGGTCATCTTTTTTCAAACATAAATCCACAATCTGTCCCAGATCCCGCGAATCAATATAGCAGAACGCATTCCTGCGACGGACTTCAGGCTCTTTTAAATAATGCGGAAACAGTTCAGCGTATTCGTGAGGCTCAATTACATTTCCAATACGAAGAACATAAATGTCAAAGCCCGACCGTCGCTGGAAGCTGCGGGCCGTTTTCTCATTCACAACCTTTGATAATCCATAGCTATCCATGGGATCCACATCATAGTCCTCCTCTAAAGGCAGCACTTTAGGGTTGGTTTTGCCGTCTGAAAAACAGATACCGTAGGTGGTCTCAGACGAAGCAATAATAATCTTTTTAATTCCAAGCTTAACAGCTGCTTCAATCACATTGTATGTACCCATGGTGTTAACTCGAAAAGTTTCATTATCAGGTCTGATCAAGATCCTGGGCACAGCAGCAAAATGTACTACAGCATCGAACCGTGGTACTCCATTACCTGGTTCTAACTCATCTAACCCGGCATATGAACTCATGGCATTAAACATTTGTCCGGAATCGGTAATATCAGCTATCAGATTATCCACCCCTGGGTAATTTAAAGGCACCATATCTACATTCAGTACTCTATGTCCCTGGTCGAGAAGGTAAGGTATCACATGCTTTCCTGCTTTTCCCGATCCCCCAGTAAAAAATATTCGATTTTTACTCATGTATTCTCCTGTTTAATTATGATTTAATTTTTTTTAACTAACTATGGAGGTGTGCGCTATATGCTCCATGTCAGTTTCGCCATTAGTGATTACAAATGTAGGAATAATCGAGTCCGATGTTCAGTGACTGTAAATGATTATTTGGTCTGAATTCTTTTTTATGTTTCTATGAATGATTTATCCCGAACATTTCATCCCCATGGTTATGGGGATTGCTGCAGTTGAAAGGAGCATGTTCTGGTTGCAGTATTCAAAACACGGGTGAAGTGCCAAGATGGGAGAAGGACAATGAATTAATGAATTGGTTACGAAATCTATGCAACCGGCATTGAAAATTATGGAAAGTGTTTTTACAAACAATCGTGGAAGATAGAGGATTTCTGATGAGTACTTCTCATAATCTTACACTATCAATGGCACTTATTTAACGCGTGACATAAGTGCCATAGTATTGCTACACTACATGCTGGATACTGGCAGTAACATTCATGAAATAAAAACATTGCATGGCCACAGCAAGTTTGAAACAACGATGGTTTATCTGCATTTGCAACAGCATACACAGTTTGGTATTGTATCATCCCTGGGTTGAGAATTTTAATCCGTATAGCCGTGCGGTATTAACAAGACTGCACCTTTGCCACACCGCAGGCAAGGCGTACATCATTTAAAATGCAATAAAGCCAGTTGTAATAATGAACATTACCAGTAGAATTGCTGTGGCAACAGGCATTGCCCGAATTATGGCGGTATAAAAAAAATACATTGGCTGCAGGACAGGATGAGTGAACTACTGCCCACAAGGTATTACCACCTGGTGTTTACGCTGCCCCAGGAGCTGCGCAGTTTGGTAATGGGCATCAGAACCACGCTCTTTAATTTGTTCTTTGCTGCAAGCCATCATACCATCAACCTGCTCGGTGCCGATCAAAATGGCTGGGCGCAAAGCCGGGGATAGTAAGACAGCCTCTGCCCAAAATGCAAAGAATGTAAAATAGAATAACAGCCAGATGCCTATCCATAATGGCAGCCTTGTAAACATAAAGGACTTAACCAGGCGCAGCACAAAAACAAAATGCGGCCAGAAACAAATGATAAGGATGAATTTCGCTGTTGTGAAAACATATCCAAATTTCAAAGGTTTTTCTTATTGTCGATTCTGCCTCAACTGTTAATGGCATATTCTCCGGAAAAGTTTTATCATCGCCTATTTCTTGAGATCTGAAAAAAGTTTCAAATTCCTCCTGTGAATGAAAAGCAAAATTTATAATAGAGTACTTTCCTTTCCGTTTACAATCTGCCAAGAAGAAATGAGTGCCCTTTCACCTGCACTTCTTCTGCAACCAGATTTTTATAGGCAGCCGGATAAGCAGGGCTTGTTAAAAACACTTGGTGTAAAAACATCTGTTTCTGCATTGTACATAAATTCTGTGAAAGGCTTATTCCAGGATGTAATGCGTGCAATACAATTATTTGTTTTGGTATCGTAAGTATAAATATTTGCGGTACCGCTAAATGGCAGCTTTATGTCAGATGTTTACTTTGTATTGAAATTATACTTTGTAATATGATTATTAATGCCATCGCTGTAAGTAATAAACATATGGTCTTTACAATTAGAAATTGATTCAATTGTCTTATCTTTTTTTTCTGCAGCAATAGTTGCTGCATTATTTCAATCCGGATGTTTCAAATCGGTAGCAATTACTTTATAGTTTTTTGCATTGTTATATGTGATGGCATATACATCGTCATTTTTAATAACCAGGCCACGCACAAGTTTATTTGCCGGCATGCATAATACCTACCAGATTATTTTTAGCGCATTCATTTCTGCAACAGGAGCATAATACATTTTAAATTCCGGCAGCACACTGCCTTCACCCGAAAAAATATATTTTTTTGAATCTTCATCTAAAAAAACAAAAGGATAAACACTTGAATCAATATGCAAATCAGGATAGCTCGCATTGCTGAAAAAATCAGCTTCATTAGCAACATCCGCGTTCAAGGTATGTAGCTTTGTTTTTGAATTAAGTCATGAGGTGGGGTCTTTACTGTCTGCCGATATTATCCAGCTATAAAAAAGATTTGTTATCGAAAGTCCAGCCGCTAAAACCAGCAGAGGGAAAAATTGAATCTTTACTGAACTTTTTTGTATCCACATCCATAAATTAATAGAGGATACATCAGCACCCTGTGCAGAGTTACTAATAGCAACCTGTTTGCCATCATAACTTGGTGTGGCGCTTTCCATGGTAATTGTTTTTCCCGGAATGTAAGTAGCAGGGTCAAACAGCTATATTTCTTTTCCGTTTGCACTTTCAAGAAAATATAATTTGCCAACGTTTTCGCCAGGTAATGTTTTGAGGTAAAACAATCAAACAATCTTCCGTTTTCATAAGTAAACCCGCTAAATGCAGCAGGGCGCAGCTTATCCATCAGTTTCCATTCGGAAATCAGCTAATCTCTTCCGGGTACGTTATTCAAAATCGAGTCAAGTGTAAGTTGCCTGTTGCTTAAACCAGGTTTCCACTTCAGGCGTTTTCAATATCTTCAAGCCATCGGTAAGGATCGTGATATGTTACAACAAAATAAGTATCGGTGCTGTCACCGGTTTTTGTGTACGGATAACGATATTGCGACGATGCAGAAAAAAATAAAATAAAAATGAAATAAATTGTAAAAGAGGTCCTCAGATAGTGTAATTTATTTAACAATTAATTATTTTAGATGATGTTATTATAGCAGCCAACGTTAAAGTAGTTGTGAAGTTGGGGCATTTGAAATTCCGCAGGTTAAATTAACCACAAAAGCAAAATAGCAATTTATAGTTGAATGCTTAACGTCGCGCCACAATTTTATAAACATTCTGTTTTAGCAGCTAGCAAGTGCGTTTTATCATTTATTGAACTGAGATATAGATCGGTCATGTTCGCATGATTAATGCTTTCTGCATTCTTGTTAATCGCCCTATTAAAAGTTATACAATCATCGGAATTTCTGGCCATGCCGGGTTCAATAAATGGCCATGTTTTTCCAGAAGTGCTTTCAATAAATTAATTTGCCTTTCACATGTGTCCACCATCCATTTAGCATATTCATTCGTTTTAGCCTCCGCTTTTGTCTGTTCATAGGCAGGCATGTTCCCTAAACCATAATATGCTTCGGCTTTGCGTGCTGCAACCCAAAACTTCTGCTCTCTGGTTATTGCCAATTCTTTACTGAAATCAGTGGGTTTAATTACACCTTCACGATTGCTGTATTGCTCACGCGTATATAACACCTTCAATTCTTTCTCACAAAGTTCAAGCACATGTAGGCGTATGCGGTTGGCATTCACTAGATCAGTGATTTTCTCTTCATTCTTTGCATCCAACACGGAATCAGTGCGCACATTGAGCATGAAAGCCAGACTGATGCCGTTATAATAGTCATAGCGCAAGTAGTACCCGCGACTGTAATACTCAATGGATTTGGTTAAGTGCTCGATACCTTGTCCCTCCTCAAAAAGGTTTCTTTCAATGGCACCGGCGATACCAAGGGTTTCAGGATCATTTGTGTTCTCAAGGTCCAGTTTTTCTTTAAATAGTTTTAGCGCCTCATTGAGTGCAGTGACTCTATCGGGTTGTTCAGTTTTGTACGTAGCGATGGCCTGGCGTTGTAAGAGGTAGGGATCATTTGCCCAGGAACATTTACTATTGTCTCCCGTTCCTATATTTAATGCTCCACTGAACATGGCTTTGGCAACTTGAAACTTGCCGTCACGTATGGCTTGTTCTCCTTTCTCAATCAGAAATGCCAAGGTTTCGTTATCCTGACCGGATTGTTTGCTGTTGGTAACTGACGTTGTACTATCAGCAGATACACTTTCTAATGCTTTTTCTACCTTCTGCATAGTTTGGGCGACTTGCGTTTGTAAAGAAGGAGGGACGAGACCATTCAAAAAGGTATATACCGGACTGTCAGTATCTTGGGTTTTCAAAACAGTGGCCAATTTTTTTCCCAATTCTTGTTGAAAGCGCATCACTTCCCCGTAGTCAATACCACCCTCCAAGTAAGAGTATTTGATTATGACAATACGATTAACGTCAAATGGGTACGGCAGCTTATCTTCAGAAATAAGGATGGTCGTTCGGGGCTTTAAGGCATGTCTTATACCCAATTCGTAAAAAGCATTCGGATTGGCTGTGGAGAGGTCGGCGATCACCACATCGGCTCCGAACAACTTTTGGTACATTGGCACGTCAATGACGCCGGAATGATTGATTTCGTCTGCCCGTTCACACACAAGGCCTTGCTTTTCTACCACCGGTTTAATCAGGTACTGATAAGATTTGTTCAAGTCAAGTTTGCGGCCAGTGGCGTAATCGGTCTTTGTGCCAAATCCCATCACAACAAAACAGGTGGGTTTACTATCGATTTGATTTTCTGTTGCCATAATTGATCGTGTTTAACATTAGTTAAAAGTTGCGACAGGAAAGTCTTTCCATACAGTTTTTCAGCCAGGGAAGGGATTAAAATAACAAGGTATGCAAATTAAATGTTTAGCTGTAAAAATGCAAGCAGTTAAACAAGGAATTCTATGAAACCAGAGTGTGTTAGCTCATGAATAAAGAATAGTAAAGAAATTGCTTACTGGACAAGTTGCACAAAAGTCAGCCATGAAAAACAGGTATACTAAAGACGGCGTTTCAGCACTACAGCTTAATAGTTATACAAAAGCTTATTAAAACTGTCTAAGCCTCATCCTGAAGGAAAAGACTATACATAAACGGACCGTGATCGATATAATAAAGTTCTCGACGATTTCCATATGCCCCGCGTTTTACATAATTTCAAAGAATACCTTAATTACAATTATACTATACTGTTATATACTTTTTTATCGCAACTACTTTTTCACAGGTGTTTTCGAGTAATTTCGATTATAATTTTTAATTCTGCTTCAGAAATACCATCAAAATAACTGTCACTGGTAGCACCCCACATCCACCTGGCGGGGTGGTCGGGTGTTTACAACCCGGTTTTATCGAACCAGTCCCATAAAGTCGCGATTGTGTCATTCTGTGGCTGTACTGTCACTGCTAAAACTTCCTCCTTCGTCCCATTATATTTTATGCGAATCTTTTGTTTGTCTTCGGGTGATAAAACAGGTTTAGTTGCTGAAGTCCTAACAAAGTCCGAATCAAGTTTACTTTTAATCTCAATTATTCTACTTTCATTAGGAGAAATAACCCCAATGTCTTCAGGATTAAAAGTATTTCCAAAATCAACTCCGACATCACTTATTGGAAGTTCATCATCATGATTTAAAAGACGCAAAATAAATGTAACGCTGTCCTTTTTAGTCAAGTCACGAGATTCCTTGAATTTGTAAAATAGCCGAGGTCGAAGGTTACTAATTTCCTTTTTTTGCACTGACACGTTTACAATATTGATTAGCGCTGCAAAAACAGTTAAGGTAATGCCCAATCTTTTTAAATCCTTAAAATATAATATTGCAGCCGCTACTGTAAAAATTCATGCAGCAATTGTAAGTCCCATATTGAACGTAATTGCATGAATAAGGTTTTAGGATTATTTTTAATCTGAATAAATGTCCTTTTTTAGTATCGACTGTCGTCATAAAATGGCATATAACGAGTACGCATTTAAGTTGGGGCATCAATATTCTTACGCCTGACAACTAATGCCGATAAAATTCAGCATCGGTTCCGGTACTGGATATGTGCAAAGAAGCTTCTATTGCACCGGCTATAGTAAGGTCAGCATCCAGAGGTAAAGTATGGTAAGTTAGCACGTCTTTTCGGGTCGAAACAAACCGTTGGTCCTCCACCATGAAATCATCACCCTCATGTATTCCGACCTGTGCAGAATAGGGTACTGGTTTAGCTGGATCGCTTCGATAAGAATCAGCCCCAAATGCTGTGGTGGTCGGCTCGTAACTGAGCCGGCCATTCTCGCTTAGGTAAAGATTTCGGGGTCGGGCTTGAGGAGGCGGCCACGAATCACTACTGTACCAGACGTTTTTTCCTGTTATAAATGCCTGTACCCTCGGCAGCGTAAGTTTTCCTTTGTCTTTAAGATAGTAGTTGAAGAAAGGAAGTTCCATCTGATTCCGATAGGTGTCGCTGGAGTTCGACTTAAAATCAATGTTGCCCAAATGGTTCCCCTTAGACGTTGTATAGCCTCCATGGGCACAAGGTCCCAAAACAAGGTAGGTCTTGTTCTCTGGGCTATAACTTCGCAACGCATCGTACATTCTGAACGTACCGTAAAAATCTTGGGCATCAAACCAGCTCCAACGAGAAGTACTGGATGTTTGATATTGCGCAAATCCTTTAGCACGTTGCGGGACTGCCAATATTCGTCATAAGTTCCGTGCAGCATATAGTCATTCCAGGTTGGAAACTGGTTGGAAAAGTATTTCTGTGCATTGGCCGCCGCACCTAACTTTAAGAAAAAATCATAACCATTCAGTGTACCGTAGTCGAAATGATTAGGAGCTTTATCGGTTGGTGTAGCACGAGCTTTCGCATTCCCTGCCATCCAAGAGAAGGCGTACATTAGTTGAAAAGCGCCGCCTGAATGATGGTCATCTCCAAGGAACTGATCTTGGGGCGGTGACTGCGGGGAGGAAGCTCGCAGTGCTGGATGTGCGTTAATCATGCCCTGAGATACCTGCCAGCCTGCCCAGGAGATGCCCCATTGTCCCACGCGACCATTATTGCCCTGAAGATGCTTTACTAACCAATCTACCGTGTCATAGGTGTCTGTTACTTCATTTACCTCCCCGGCAACATAAGGTCGGTGATGTACGAATTCACCCTCTGATTTAAACCGGCCACGAACATCTTGATGAACAAAAATGTAACCTTCCCTGTCAAAGCCCATGTTAGGCCCCAGTATGTTAGCGTACTCTCCTTTTCCATATGGAGCAATCCCATAAGCTGTTCGAGTCATCATTATTGGGTACTTCTGACAAGTGTCTTTAGGAATATACGTAATTGTAAAAAGCTTCGTGCCGTCCCGCATGGGGATCATGTATTCTGTTTTTATATAGTGTTGACGTGTATAGTATTTATCACAACTGAACAAAGTGATCGTGACCGCAAGAAGAAGCATACAGTAGGCACGACGAACCTCTCGCAAGATTGACAAAAGATGGTTTATAATCACAGCTATAATTTTGATCTGCTTATTTGACAACGGGAAAGTCCTTAGTTAAATATTTGACTCCGCCATTTATTGCATCGAAAAATACCCGCACACTAAGAATAAACAAAGGAAGAGTTTTTCTATTTTCATATCTGAGCTCTCAATAGGTGACGCCCAACGATTACGCATTTAAGTTGGGGCATTGATATTCATCTGCCCAGCAACTGATGTTGATAGGATGCTAATGTCCTGTAAAAATTCCACAGTTCACTATTATACTGTCGCCCGGACAACCGTTCAATTGTATTCTACTGATCATTTACAGTCCGTCCGCTCCAATTTTTTAAATGCGATTGTTGGGCGCAGGCTCTTGTCAGGCTTGAGGTTTCATTTGTCTTTCAGCAAGGTATGCCTTGAGTTGATCAAAGGTCATACCGTTTATATCCTTTGAAATTCTTTCTTTAATCTCTCTAAAGGCTTTAACGGTGTCAAAGTCTTTTACTTTTTTATCCTTCGTTTTCATAGCCTACTATTTCTTTTGGTGAACGAATTTCAAGTGTCCTATATCCTAAACGTAAATTTACGGAATTGAAGCCACGGATACGAAAGATGTTCACAATGTATTTAAAGTTCCAACTTACAAGAAGGTCAACTTTATTAACCGTTGCTGTTGCAATATGGATGCAATCATCGAGGCTTGTCTTTCCAACAATTTTCTCGTTTATGTAGTTTTGAGCAAACTGATAGCCTTCTGCTGTTACTTCAACTCTCTCTAAGTATTTAGAATCAAGTTGATGGAAAAAAGTGCGGATATGCTCTGGTGCATTAATCAGCTCGCTTTCTGTCAAATTGGAATAAACACAAATAATTTGTCCAAGTTTCACCTTTTCAAACAGTAAAAGCGTTTCTTCTTCAAATTCTATGTCGAACGCACCACCAAAAATGGAAGTGTCAAAATAAAATCGCTGTGTCATGTCCCGAAGATAAGTTTTTATGACTGAGCATCTGCACTTGAGTGACTTTCATATGAGCTTGCGCCTAACGTTGACGGCTTGGCGATGTGGCGGTATTTAAAAAACGTCAGCCCGTAACTACTGTTGAATTTATAAATAAATTTTAATTTTTATTCTATTGCTTGGCGTTATTCGTCAGCTGGAACTGAAGCTGATTAGTGAGCAAAAGTTGAGAATATATTCGTCGCCCGGCCATATTGCCAAACCGAATGTTCAAGCGACACCTGCCGTGGGCTCCTCAGCTAAAAAACCTCCCTAAATCATAAGCTTCATTTTTGTTGCTCATCCAAAATAAACAAAAAATGAAAAAGAATGAAATTTCAGCTAAACTATTAAATGCCGATGCACAAAGCTGGATTGAGAAATTACGCGTGGTATTACTCATCCAGGATAAGGGAAAAGGCACCGTAAAGGGTTATACTGCCGAAATGATATTGCTGTTTAAATATTACAACGGCAAAACAGTAGACGCCATC
>JBDSBP010000374.1:0-9200 GCA_039921525.1 Chitinophagaceae bacterium
AAATCCGTTTTACCTTTTCGAGGAAGAGGTTCCGCGAACCGGGATAGAACTCAGCCTCGTCTGGAAAAGAGCCCGATGGTTCAATGGTCAGACCATCAATTGGCTTGCCCGTAAAAAGACAATTGGAAAGGGTGAAATTGATGCTAATTTCAGGTTTGACCAGATTGGGAAATAGGAAGAATATTGAGCTAGCAGGATTTAGTAGTTATCAGCTTGCAGCTATCAATCTGAATATTGCAGAACCGATGATTCGACTATGATATCGCTAATCATTTCGCACGTTATAATAGTCGAAAACAGTTCCTAAGAGAAATATTACATTTTTGCAGCCAAATTACTGAAAGTGCTTATCTATGCAGTTAAAATGCTGCTCTATGTCAGGCATATTAAATGTTAAGAATCGATTACACGATAAACTATCGCCCTGTAGTATCCCCCAATCTTCTATCTGCTTAAAGCTATATAGAGCACGCGTTCTTATTATTTTAATATCCGTTTCGCTACTCGGTAAAACTTCGTTTTCACAGTCCAAACCTCCAAATATCGTGTTGATCATTGTTGATCAATTCAGGGCAGATGCCTGCAAAAGAGAAGGGTTTGGATTGAATACGACGCCTTTTTTAGACAGCCTGGCTGAAACGGGAACCTGGTTCAACAAAGCTTATTGTTCGTCACCGGCATGCGTGCCAAGCAGAACTTCCCTGATGACAGGGAGATGGCCCAGCGCAACAAGAGTACGATCAAATATGAACCTGGTGGATGCCAGTTATAAAACGGACCTGATAGATGTGGTCAAGTCAAAAGGTTATTCCACAGCCCTTATTGGAAAGAACCATAGCTATTTAAAACCTGCCAATTTTGACTACTGGAAAGGGTATTTTCATTTAGGGGCTGACATACCGGAAGGTGCCGAAGAGCAGGCCTTTAATGAGTATATGAAAACCACCAACTATTATATGGATGCTGAACCGGCACCGTTCCCGGCAGAGATGCAGCTCCCTTCGCGTATTGTACGTGATTCTAAAAACTGGATCAGCAGCATCACTAAAAAGCAGGATAAACCATTCTTTCTTTATATGTCTATTCCTGAACCACATAACCCTTACCAGGTATCAGAACCTTACTACTCCCTGTTCCCCCCGCCCTCACTGCCACCAGTAGCCGCAGGCGCAGAAGTACTTCCGTCCAAAGGAAACAAATGGGTATTACAAAAGAAAATGCTGGATATGGGATACCCCGGATTTGAAAAAAACATTCCCAGGATACGAAGCAACTACTATGGAATGATGCGTTTAATAGATGACCAGGTCAGGAGTTTTATTGATTATCTTAAAACAAATAATTTGTATGAAAATACTATCCTGATTTTTGTAGCTGATCATGGTGATTTTACCGGGGAATATGGGTTGATAAAAAAAGGAGTGGAACTTCCTGAATCCCTGGCGCGCATCCCCATGTTTTGGCATGGGCCGGGAATAATCAACAATAAAAAACCGCATTCGGCGCATGTTAGTAACGTAGACATTATGCCCACCATCTGTGATATGATTGGTGTAGACTTGCCCGAAGGCGTACAGGGAAGGAGTTTATGGCCTTTATTAACAGGAAAAAATTATCCAAAGGAAGAATTCGCCAGCATTATTGTGCAACAGGGTTTCGGGGGACTTCACTTTACAGACCTTAAAGAATACGACCCATATACCCAGGACGGAAACCTGTCAAAAGGCAAGTTAGAGTTTGATGAATTGAATACCTGGACGCAAAGCGGTACCATGAGGATGTTACGTAAAGATGGCTGGAAACTTATTTACGACATGCAGGGCAAAGGAGAACTTTATAACCTTGCCAATGATCCGGCGGAAATAAAAAACCTGTTTGCCAATAAAACCTATGTTAATAAGCAAATGGAGTTAATGCAGGATATGCTTGGATGGGAGTTGCGCACCCAGGACCCCTTACCGTTGCCTCACCCCAGTAAGGGGAGGAAGTATGGATTTAAACGCGACCCTAAAAATTATTGGTCGCCTTACAGGGATAAACCGCAACGATAATTAAAGGAAAATAATAAAAAATAAGTCTTAACCCTGGTATCATGTCAAAACTAAACTGTCGGTTATGTTGGCTGTCAGCTATCAGGAAAACAATCCTGGAAATAATTTCCTCCTGATGGCTGATAGCTGAAGGCTGACAGCCAAAGCGGCATTTTAAAGTTCATTAAAACCCTGGGCTATTGCTGTAAGTTAATACCTCAGCCGTAGAAGACTTTACTGCCTGGTAAGGCTGATTGCTGTTGCTCAAACCACATACCTGAGAATTTTAAAGCCAAACCATATGAAACAAAAGATATATGCATGTTTACTGGTGATAACCTCCTTATTTATTTTTGAAGCCGACGCGCAGCAACCGGCTAAGCCTAACGTTTTAATTATATTCATTGATGATATGGGCTATGGTGACCTGAGTTGTTATGGCAATAAACAGGTTGAAACAACCAATATTGATGGGCTTGCAAAACAGGGCACAAGGTTTATGCAGTTTTATGCAAACTCCCCGGTTTGTTCACCATCAAGAGTTGCCATGATGACAGGTCAATATCCTGCGCGTCACCAGTTTTATACCTACCTGGCTGAACGGGCAAAAAATACTCAAAACAACATGCCGGATTTTTTGCCTGCCCGTGTTCCTACGCTCGCCAAAATTATGCATACGAACGGGTATGCCACGGCACATTTCGGTAAATGGCACCTGGGAGGAGGAAGAGATGTAGGCGATGCACCATTGCCCACCGAATATGGATTTGATAAATCATTTACCAGCTTCGAAGGCCTGGGAGACAGGACACTTACCTTTGATGATAACCTAAACAATCAAAGCGCACAACTGGGAAGAGGGAAAATTATTAAGGCGCCCCAACGGAAGCAAACAGAAATGTATGTCGACAGTGCGCTTGCTTTTATACAGTCGCACAAAGACAAACCCTTCTTTATTAATTTCTTTCCAAACGACGTGCACGATCCGTATAACCCCGATGAAGAAACGGAACAAAAGTATTCACGTGTTACCGGTAATAAAGAGCAACAGAAGTTCCTGGCAGTATTGAAGGAATTAGACAACCAGGTTGGCCGTTTGCTTGCCGCTTTAAAAAAGATGGACCTGCTAAAAAATACCATCATTCTTTTAACCAGCGATAACGGACCTACTGACTGGCCGAGATATTACAAAGACGGCGGCCTGCCACCATGCAGTGCCGGTGATTTTCGTGGAAGGAAATGGAGCCTGTATGAAGGAGGAGTTCGCGAACCATTCATTGCCGTATGGCCGGGCAAAATTCCTGCAGGCAAAGTAGATAGTAAAAGTGTAATGAGCGTCGTAGATATTCTGCCAACCATCGCAAAATTAACCGGCGCAGAAATATCTCCAGGTTATGAGTCAGATGGTATAGATGAAAGCAGCGTGTTACTGGGAAAGAACCAGGTTGTAGCTAAGGAAATTTATTGGTATTATAATAATAATCCAATTCCGGGCAAGAAGGAAAATGTTTCTCCCACGCTTGCGTTGCGTTCAGGGAAATGGAAATTTTTGATGGAAGCTGATGGATCAAATAAGCAGTTATATGATCTTGTCGCCGATCATAAGGAATCAAAAAATTTATTGGGTGATGAAAAAGAAATGGTGAAACAGTTGTCAACAAAGTTGGGCGACTGGTATACAAAATTTGTTCAGAAGTAAATGCGCCAGCTAAAAAAGACGGTTGGACCTGGCGAAGTTTGATAAACTTCGCCAGGTCGAACTCTCATTGAGTGTTTACGTAAACATCGCCGGACAAGGTAATCAACGGACGGCCGTTTCTTTTCCTGCTTCCTATCCACGATTAAATAACCTTGCAAATTTTGCTTCCAATTATAAGTTGTACGACAATTTTGTAAACACTAATTGTGTTCTACAGAAATATCGTTCCTGATCGTCCCGTTTGAAAAATGATATCCACAGTTAGGAAGCTGCATACATTATAAACCCCCGTTGCTTTCACCTTGCTGCAAGTTGTTGATTGTTGTTGTATTGCACACAGCTTGCCTACATGTAAATTTTGCTTGATACCCAGCGCAGGTTAATCTTCGAAATCGTAAGATACGTTTTGAATGATCAAACGCTAATGTAGCCAAAACATTACAACTTAAATATAAACGGTATCAATCTGAATACATGAAGACAATAGGAATTATCGGAGCTGGCCTTAGTGGAATCGTGTCGGCAAAAACATGCCTTGAATATGGGTATGCCATTAAGGTGTTTGAAAAAGATACTGAATTAGGAGGTGTGTGGTCCTCCTCACGAAGGTACCCTGGTGTTACAACACAAAATACAAAGGATACGTACGCTTTTTCTGATTTACCAATGCCTAAATATTTTGGCGAGTGGCCCAGTGGAGAAGAAGTTCAATCCTACCTCCGTACCTATGCCGAAAAATTCAATGTTTTTCCTTTCATAAAATTTTCTCATAAAATTGACATCGTCCACTTCGAGAAAAATCAATGGGTAATTACGGGAAGAAATCAAAATGGGTCGTTCATAGATCGAGCCGATTTTCTGATCATCTGCAATGGAACTTTTTCAGAACCCTTTATTCCCAGCCTAACGGGCATGGACAGCTTTGTGAGCGCAGGTGGTAAGATTCTTCACAGTTCACAATTTAATAGTACTGAAATTTCCAGGGACAAACGCCTTGTAGTAGTGGGCTATAGCAAGTCGGCCGGCGATATAGTCACCCTGGCCTCAAACACGACGATAAGCGCTCACCTGGTATATCGTGAGCCTAAGTGGAAAATACCCCGGTATGTGAAGGGGATCAATATGAAATATTTATTACTTAACCGGTTGGGAGAAGCGTTGATCAAACCTGCTGATCAGTATAATAAAATGGAAAGATTCCTGGGGAGTACTGGATTGCCAGGGAAAATGCTCTCCTTTGTGGAAAAATATATCACTAAAAAACATATGCTGGTTGAACTGGGTCTTCTTCCTTCATCCCGCATAAAAGACCAGGCGTTCGGGGAGATAACCTTGGAAACGCCCCATTTTTTTGAACATGTTAAGGCAGGAAAAATTATTTACAAAACAAGGTGAAATTGTTTCCTTCCGGGATAAGCAAATCACCCTCACCAACGGTGAGCAAATAGAGGCTGATGTTATTGTTTTCGCAACAGGATTCCAACAAACAATCCCTTTTTTGCCTAAATGCTACATGGATAAAATCACTGACGCACAGGGTAATTACCTGTTGTATCATCATATATTACCCGCGGGTATTCCTGCACTTGCCTTTGTAGGGTACAACTCCTCCATACAATGTCCTATCTCATCTGAATTTGCGGCATTGTGGTTATGCGAATATTTGAAAGGGCGAATAGGTAAACCAACAGAAGAACAGATACTGCAAGAAGGGGCAGCATTTATCAAATGGAGGATGCAATTCAGGCAGAACGGCGCTTCACGCGGGCTCAGTACCATGCCTGGTAGCATTCACCATGTTGATATGCTTCTAAAAGAAATGAATGCTTCTTTACCTTTTCTATCTTTGATACCAGATTGGCTGCTAACAATTAACCCGGCTCGTTATAAAAAAGTTCGAAAAAAAGTATTAGAAAGGAATAACAACATAATATAAATCACCCTGATCAAAGAAAATAGGGAATGAGTGAACGGCAGATCGTAGTGTTTGGTTTGTGAAAATTTTGATAAGGCTTTTTGATTCAATTATTTTTTGGAATAATTCCTGCTGACATTATATAAAATACTTTAATTATTATTTAACTAATCAGTAATTTTTATTTGCTATGTTTGCTTCATGCCGGGTAAAGTAATAAATATTCATTCATCCACCATCAACCAATACTATATTGTACTTGATACCCGCGATTGCTTTACCTGTTCATTCACAGAGTTTCTTCCTTTTCATTCAGACATGTATTATTACTCCAGCTTCAAAGCCTATAGTACGGCTATCCTTGCCTAACCTTATTATACAGGCACGGCGGAATTAATTCCATTCTTTAATTACAAACGAAAATTTTGTTATTACGTCGCAAATTTATCAAAAGTTTTCGGCAGGTAAAAGCATACCTGTAAGTCTCGCATTTTTCACGGCAGTTTTACTTAAGCAGGATCAATATCTTAAAAAATAACGTAGAGGCTATTATTTATTGTTATGATAATGCTTGCTTGAAACATAAATTTTATATCATGTTAATTAGGAAAAATAATATTTCGGGTAGTGGAACTATCATTTTAATTCTGGTTATGACGAGTGTGCTGATTTCGAAAATCGCGTACATCCATAACAACAATTGGTACTGGGGCCTGCTTGTTACATTGCCATTACTATTGATAGCCATTGTTGATGCACGCCATTCGAAACAGGCAATTCTACGAAACTATCCAGTTATCGGTCATCCTCGTTATTTTTTTGAAAAGACAAGAAGAAAAGATATAGGGGAAGATGCTTTCAAAGAGTGAAACTTTTACAAGGATGAAAGTGAATCAAATAAATAGCGTTTAACTATTAAATCAATTAAGGTATGAATTGGATTTTAGTTTCAATAGTAATATTACTTTTTCTCTCAATAATATGGTTCATTATTGAGTACAAAAAAGATTTGCGCAAGAATAAAGAAATATTTGATGAGTACCTCAAAAATCAGAAAAGGATAAAATTTAACAGGGGGGAAGAGGATAGGATATTCTAAAAAAGATAGCAATCTGGTTGGAAGTGAGCAGATGGGGAGCAATAATCGCCTAAAAGCGGCGATTACTTTTCCATGTCAGGTAATCTTTGCTGGGCTTGAGTAATACCTATGCAAAGTTTAATTTGACTATCTATGTATATCTCTGACTTTGCAACAATCGTTTCGTAAAATGGTCGCCCGGTGTATCATCGGGTATTACCCTTGCAGGGGGCTATGGTGATAGGACAAGCAGCCCATCAGTTAAATGGACTTGTTAATGTTTTCGTAGATGCAGGTAACAACCTGTATGTTTCTGAAGCCTGTAACAATCGTATTCTAACATTTGCAGCTGACCCGTTAACCTCCTGTGTACCTAACCTAATTTTTACTGCACCATCATGTAACGGAACAGCCATCATAAAACGGACCGTATTGAATGACACGTTCCCAGCCATCATGGCTATCCCGGAAGAACTGAACCTGTCCCGTGGCAAACTTAATTTTATTGGCGTACTTAACGGGCACTGCTGCTATAAATCCACGCTCGCTTACCCATGGCCGGTAGCAAGAGATGTTTCATCAATATTGGCGACACCAGCGTAAATGTACACCTGGTTACCATTGGCAGTGCAGCAGAAAACGACCTTGTTTTCAACCAGCAAAAAGGCACTGGCTATTCGCCCTGGATCGGGTTCTACAATTCAGGTAAACAAGGCCAGTTTGCCTGGATCATTGATTTTTTATAATTCATTTTCCCAAATTATTGGCATTCTATAAACAAATTAAGATAGCCAATTTAGCAGTCTGAATAACTCCGGTGAATATCCGGTTGCTTCTCGAAAATCTAAAGAAACAAGAAACATCTTCGTATCCCAGGTCACCGGCCATTTCTTTAATTTTTAAATGAGGTGTTAAATAAAACTAATGACACGGAATTCCTTAATTTTAGTATAAATACATCCACACTAATATGAACGAAATCAAGAAAGAAGATATCAAACAGGAAGTGTTTGACCTTTATGACGATTATGCGCACGACCGTGTCAACAGGCGCGACTTTATGCAAAAATTATCCGTGTACGCAGTGGGAGGCCTAACGGTAGCATCCCTTATGAGTTTTCTTATGCCCGATTACATCCGTGCGATCCAAATTAAACACGATGATCCCCGCTTAAAATCAGAATACATTACGTATCAGTCTGTAAAGGGTGGGGGATCTATCAAAGCATTGTTGTCAATGCCTGCTGACACAAAAAAGAAACTCGGCGGTATTGTCGTTGTTCATGAAAACCGCGGTCTAAATCCGCACATTGAAGATGTTGCAAGGAGAGCTGCTCTGGCTGGATTTATTTCCATTGCTCCGGATGCTTTAACTCCATTAGGAGGTTATCCGGGCAATGATGATCAGGGCCGGGAACTGCAAAGTAAACGCAAGCAACCTGAAATGTTGGAGGACTTTATTGCGGCTTATGACTATCTGAAAAGTAACGAAGATTGTAATGGTAAAGTAGGTGTTGTAGGCTTTTGCTTTGGTGGGGGAATAGCCAATTTAATGGCAGTGCGAATTCCGGACCTGGCAGCAGCCGTGCCATTTTATGGTGGCCAGCCGCCAACGGAAGATGTTCCCAAAATAAAGGCGCCGCTTCTCCTGCATTATGCAGCCCTGGATACGCGTGTTAACGAAGGCTGGCCCGCCTACGAAGCCGCATTAAAACTGAATAAAAAAGAATACACCGCTTATATGTATCCTAATGCAAACCATGGCTTTCATAACGATACAACACCTCGTTATGACAAAGCTGCCGCAGAACTTGCCTGGAAACGTACCATTGATTTTTTTAATGAGAAGTTAAAGTAACGATGAGGAAGGGTTTCAAACCTTTGACTGGGTAGGGAGGTATGGGTCATTTGCCGGTTACCATTTCATGTATTGGTTTTAATATTTTCTTTTAATAATCCAATAAAATAGTTAATGTTTAACTATTCATGCGGCATTAAACAAATCTTTATCGAATTGTTATCTAATCTTCCAACGTGCTTTGGAAACTCCCGCATACCTGGTCGTTTGCCCGGCCTTGAAAACCATTATTGGCAACCTTATTCAACACCAGGACTTTTATACTAAATGATGCACATGCCACACTGATGGCAGCAGCAAAGTTTGGAGAAATTTCTGAAAGCTCATCAATCTTGTACTTCCCGGTTCTAGGAGAGTGATATGTAATTTGCTAATCGCTTTGATGAATTTATATTATTCAGTGCACGTTGCTGGCTTCCAAAGAAAAATCTCTTCATATGTATCAGCGTTTTCAAAGCATTTTAATGGAAATCTTTTTAGAAGGACCAAATTTACTAATTCGCTATTTCATGTGGTAAGATTATACAACGGCGCCAATTCCAGAAGTGTTTTATCCGCAGGTTAAAAATGAATTTGTGCCCCTGATACCGTATGGTCAAACCTTCCTTTTGTTATTTTGA
>JBDSBP010000375.1:0-6806 GCA_039921525.1 Chitinophagaceae bacterium
AAAAGGTACTATACCGCGATCCTTATTACCGCAATCTACCATGCAGACAATAGACGACGTGGACAAGGAACTGGCGCGAGAGGTTCCACTAAATTTCAGAGGAACCATCCCTGAAGAGTATTGGATGCATGTAGATCAACTGGCGAAAGTGATCGACTATGGCGTAAAATTAGTTGGCGAGGACCACATGGCGCTAGGCTCCGATTTTGATGGCGGCCCTGAACTGCCGCACGAAATTAAAGACATCAGCGATTATCCACAGATGACTATGGCGATGCAAAAGCTAGGTTACACCGATCAGCGAATCAAAAAGATCCTTGGCTTAAACTGGCTCCGTGTTATTCGGCGGGTAACTGAGGGGAAATAAGAGAATGATAGAAGGAACCTGTGTAAACACTATACTATCTGCATGTTGGCTCAGATAGACGGAATGTTAGTTTTGATTTATAAATCAAATCATTTACCCATGTCTATCAATAGTAAACATTCCTTTAACAGCAAATGTGTCAGTACATGCAAACCTGGAAGTTGCAGAAATTCAGTCGAAAACTATTATCAGCAATTCCCCATTTATAAATATATTGTTTTCGAGGATAAAATTCCTTCATGCTATTTACAGTTCAAAACTTCTTTTGAAAATATCAATTTGATTATTTCATCTTCAACGTATTAATACAACCTGTTTCGTATCGGACTCAGTCAAGACAATATGTTTATATAAATCGCTGCCAGCATCATTTACCTTTTTTATTAATCCTGTAGTTTGTCCGGCGTATTTGCCTTGTGCATCCGTTTTAAAATTGTTTATTCCAAAATCTTCATGATAAGGTGCTGCATCTGATTTTGATAAAAATAAAGAGTATGATGAACTAGATTAAAGGCTTTTGAAAAGTTGCTCAACCAGATCAATTAAACCAATCGTTCTTATTGCCAATCTTCCACTTGCCAAGCTGGTTTGATTGATTGGTAGCATATTCACAACTTCTGTTGCAACTGAATCATTCAATGCTGTTAAACCTGCATTGGTGGTGGAGCCGGTAACAGCATTATCAGCATAGACCAATGCCTGTGGACTTTGTCCTATTTTGATCGTAGTCATAATCTTCATCGTTTGCAAATCTATATGCTGCACTTCGTCTGAAAATTTCAAACCAACATATAATTGTTTACCATCAGGAGATATCCAGATGCCTTGCGGTATTGCATCTACATTAATGGTATCAGTTTGCTTAAAATCATCAGCCACATCAAAAATTCTTATTTTGTTTTCACCACAAACAGTAACAAGCATTATTAGTTTGTTGTTTGTATTACTAAACGTAACATGGTTTGTAATGGCACCGGTATTTATAACCTTAGCTATAGTTTGTGTTTTTGCATTAAGTACCGTTACCACGCCTACGTCTTTATGTGTCATGGCTACCCAATCACCTTTTGGACTTGTAAAAATGATGGGTGAAAATGGACTAACAACGGGGATTCTTTTAATAATTTGATATGACTTTGTATCAATAACATCCAGTTCAGGTGTAAAGCTGGAACACACATAAGCAATCGTGCCATCCGGCGAAAAACTAATCATTCCCGGGCCATCTGCAACAGGAATTTGTTTTACTTCTTTCATTAAATCAACATCAACTACACTTACATATGCTTCGCCACGAACAGATACCCATACCTGCTTGCTGTTCGGCGAAAATGTTGGTTCATGCTGCGAACGACCGAGATAAATTGTTTTAAGTATTTTATTATTTTCTGTTGATATTAATGATAATGCATTAGAACCAATTGCAACAACTGCAAGCATTTTTTCTTTTTGCACTATATCTTAATCCGTGCACCAGCGACTGGCCCCTGTACAATGGGCTTAAAACATTTGGATATGGATTACCTAATCTTATCTCACCCAGTAGCTGATCTGTTGACGGATGAATAACAGAAATAGTGTTGGAAACCTGGTTGGCTGCATAAACACGATCCTTTGCATAATATTTTTGAGAATATATACCTAAAAAGATGGTTAGGAATACGACAGAAAATATTATTTTTTTCATATACTTAATGTTTTATAAACGCAAACATCTGTTCTATTTCAATTTGTTCATTTGATATTAGTTGTTTAGAAAAAGCAACTATTAGTTTGTCGGATGAATATTCCAACATGGCCCTTGCCATATCAATCGCTGCATTATGATGAGGTATCATGATTGCCGCAAATATTTTGTCTTCATTGTCATTGATGGTATCGTTCATCATATCATTCATCATTTTCTTCAATGTGCGGACATAGCCGCTATATAATTTTCCGGAATGGCTGATTTAGGTAATGATGTCTTTAACCATAAATTCATCATGTTAATTTCCGACGACTGCTCATAAAGAATACTTTTTGCAAGTTGAATCATACCAGGATTCTTCCCATGCACAATCTCATACTTCGCCATTTCAAACGCTCCTTTATGATGAACAATCATTTGTTTTAAAAAATCCATATCAGGCGAAAGTATTGATGATTGCTGGTCCATGCTATCCATCATAGTATTCAAGGATCTCATGTAAAAATTCTTCGCAGATAAATTATCGTTATTTTTGCCTCCCGTTTGATTATTCTGTGCAGAGAGCTCATTGGCAAACAAGAAAACCACGATAGTAATTAATGAGCCGGAAACATAAAATTTCATAAAGATTATTTATTAATTAAAATAAAATGTCAACAATTACCTTACCGTTATTTGCCCTGCTTTGTACCTATTGACAAGCACTTTCAATTGTTGCCGGATAAAAAAGCTTTCAGATCAAACCTCGCACCAGCTTACCCGTTTCAATTAAACGGATATAAAATTAACACAGACATTAAAAAACCATTTGACTATTAAGTCCAAGTTTAATTGATGAATTTGTCCAGGTATAATACCATAAAATCATATTGTTAGTTAAAATGTATGGCGTTGACATTTGACTATCAGCGATCGCCTTCCTATTAACATAACGAATTAGGATAGGGTTGATCCCAACTTTTCAGTCTCCGCATAATCTTCTTAATTTATATCCTTTCTATTTTGTGATCCTTTTGTTGGTTCGTTTGTCTATTCAATTTGTAAGTACTCCATCTGGTATAATTGAAAATCTTGAATTGCATTATGGTCTCGGCAATAATATAATAAGAGGCATCGGACAAAACGGCCGCTAACATTTAGTCATAATCTTGACGAACTAGTCTAATTACGACAGTTGCAGGGTTATCCGCCAAAGTTTTCCTTTATTCGTAAATCAATTTCCCGAACTGGAAAGTGGAAACATTCCACCCACCCTATCTTCACCGAAAACAGGGCTTAATCACCTTATTCTGATAGTTTTGCCAGTATACCACTTTCAAATCACCAACTAATGAAGAAAATATTTTTGGTCATTTTAACCATATCCTTTTTTGCAGGGAGGGCGCAGAAAAACGTTTTACTGGATCAAGCTTTCTGGAAAGAAAATCCTGATGTTGCCAGGGTTCAATCGGAGATTCAGAAAGGAAACAATCCATCGGAAGCTAACCCTATGGGATTTGATCCCGTTGTATACGCCATCAACGCACAAGCGTCTACGGATGTCATTAAATCGCTCCTGGATCAGAAAGGGAACGATGTCAACAAGATAACACACGATGCGCGTACCTACATTTTTTGGGCCGCCAGCCGTGGTAATGTGGAGGTGGTCGAATACCTTATCAGCAAAGGGGCTAAGATGAACCTTGAAGACAGTCATGGTATGACACCTATTGCGTTCGCTGCGAATGGCGGACAAACGAACCCAAAATTATACGAAGCCCTTGTAAAAGCAGGCGCTGATATAAAACAAAAAAGCCAGGATGGAGCCAGCCTTTTGCTTCTTGGCATAGCAAACGATAAGGATTTTTCATTTACGAATTATTTGATATCGAAAGGACTTTCGTTGAAGGACACCGATGCAGCCGGTAACACTGCATTTAATTATGTTGCCAAAACCGGTAATATCGAATTGATGAAATCCCTTATAGCGAAAGGGGTCAAATACAATGACAAGGCTATCATTATGGCAGCGCAGGGAACAAGGGGTAGCGCAAACACGATCGAAGTGTATCAATACCTCGAAAGCTTGCACCTTAAGCCCACAGCTATTAATTCCAATAACGAAAACGTGCTGCATGTTCTTGCCCGGAAACCCAACCAGGAATCTATTATTAAATATTTTCTTTCCAAAGGGGTGAATGCAAATCAGGCAGACACTGATGGCAATACACCATTCATTCTGGCCGCTTCTTCAAACAGGGATACTGCTACCGTGGCATTGCTTCTGTCGCAGGCAAAAAACATCAACCAGGTAAATATAAAAGGGGTCTCCCCGTTGGCAATGGCGGTGCGAAACAACTCGCCGGAAGTAGTTCAATTTTTAATAGGTAAAGGTGCGGAGGTAAACGCTGCTGACGCCCAAGGAAACAACCTGGCTTATTACCTTATTCAATCCTACAATGGTCAACCTGCAAACGGACAGGAAGGCGGCCGGGAACGTAGTGGTCAATCACCCAATGGTCAGGCCGTTAACCGGCAGGGGGCCGCGGAACAGGCAGCTAAGGCACAAGCACCCGCAAGGGATGGTCAAGGAGCTAACAGGCAACGGAGCGACGGTTTTGCCGCCAAATTAAAAATACTCCAGGAAGCCGGTTTTGACGTGGCAGTTCCGCAAAAAGACGGGAACACACTGTATCACCTTGCCGTTGCAAAAAATGATTTGTCCCTGCTTAAAAGCATCGAAGACATGCATGTTGATGTAAACGCTAAAAATAAAGAAGGACTCACCCCTTTGCATAAGGCAGCCATGTTGTCCAAAGACGACGTAATACTTAAATACCTGTTATCTATCGGGGCAAAAAAAGACATCACCACGGAGTTCAAAGAAACAGCGTTAGACCTTGCCAAAGAGAACGAATCACTATCAAAAAATAAAATAACAACCGATTTTCTACAATAAAAAGATGAAAAATATCTATCCCTTATTCCCGGTTCTGCTTATGATTTGCTTTACTCCAGGACAAATTTTTTCCCAGGAAGCCGGAAACACCAAATATAAGTGCCTGATACAAATGACCAACTACGTGGGTGAAGGCGCCTACATTGTTGTTTCTCTTGTTGACGGCAAGGGTGTTTATGAAAAGACCCTGAGTGTAATGGGGCCGGATAAAAAATGGTACAAGACAATTAAAGAATGGCATAAATCCTATTCAAAAAAACCAACAAATATAAGCGCGATTACCGGGGCGTCGGTAACGGGCGGAGACCGTAGTGTGACAGTTCTCGAAATAGAAGATTCCAAAATAAACACAGGGTATCAGTTGCGTTTTGAATCAGCCGTCGAAGACAAACCATATTATCAAAAAGATGTTGAAGTTCCGTTGACAACAGATGGCATTACCGGAAAAACCGATGGCACTGGCTATATCCGTTACGTACGGCTCAGCCCTAATAAGTAATCTAACGCTATGACGATTTCTGTATGGAGATACAGCCATTTAGCACTGGCGGTATCTTCTTTTATTTTTGTAACCCTGGCTGCTGTAACAGGCGTTATCCTTTCGTTTGAACCTATTGACCAAAAGCTTCTTTCCTACCGCGCCGAAGATTTCAACCAGGTTACTGTAGCAAAAGCGCTACCCCTTCTCCATAAAAATATCAGGGAAATAACAGATGTCACTGTTGACGTTAACCAGTTTGTGATTGTGAAAGGAACAGACAGCACAGGAAACAGTGTGGAAGCGTATGTAGATCCCGGAACGGGTAGTATCCTGGGGGTTCCACAAAAACAAAATCAGTTTTATACCTGGGTAACCGCTTTACACCGTTCTTTGTTCCTTCACGAGACGGGAAGGTTTTTCGTAGGCCTGACCGCTTTCTTGTTGATACTGATTACTATGTCAGGCGCCATCCTCGTCATTCAGCGGCAACGTACCGTAAAGCGGTTTTTTACCAAAATTGTCAAAGAAAATTTTGCCCAGTATTATCATGTTGTCCTGGGTCGTTTATCCCTGGTACCTATTTTCATTATTGCGCTTTCAGGAACATGGTTGTCTTTGGTCAGGTTTGGCGTATTTCCCGAAAAAAAGATTACCCATCGAATCAATTTTGATGAACTAAAAGAACAGCCTAAAAAGAAACCGGCCGATTTCCCGGAATTTAAAAATATTTTACTATCGCAGGTACAGGAAATTCAATTTCCTTTTGCGGATGATCCGGAAGAATACTACCTACTGAAATTAAAAGACCGTGAAATAGCTGTAAACCAGTTTACAGGCGAGCAGTTAAGTGAAGTCCTCTACCCGATGACGACCATTATAACGAGTCTAAGCCTGGATCTGCATACCGGCCGACGAAGTATAATATGGGCAATCGTACTATCTGTTGCATCAGGTAATATCCTGTTTTTTATATACTCCGGATTTATCATTATGCGAAACAGGACAGCCAACCGGTTAAGAAACAAATATACTGCCAATGAAAGCCGGTTCATTATTTTAATTGGTTCGGAAAACGGTAGCACGGTACTTTATGCAAATACCATTCATCAGCAATTATCACGTAGCGGGCAGACGGTATTTCTGACGGAGCTCAATAACTATAGCTTGTTTCCCAAAGCCGAATTTATTATTGTACTAACTGCAACGTATGGACTGGGTGATGCGCCCTCTAATGCAAATAAGTTTTCAGCCCAACTACAGAAATTCAAACAAACACAACAGGTGCAATTTTCTGTCGTAGGATTTGGATCGCATGCTTACCCGGATTTCT
>JBDSBP010000376.1:0-17082 GCA_039921525.1 Chitinophagaceae bacterium
GGTTCTTACATTGGAGGATATAAAACGGGTTTTTCGGCTAAGGATAAACGAAACCAACTAAAAAGAAAAATAGTTATCGCCAGGAATTGGCAGGTAAATTAACAGGATCGGACTTTTCAAAATAATACAACAAATTTAACTGTTATGATCAAATTATTACAAATATTTATTAACAATGGTAAAATGAAGCGTACTGTATAATTAATTGATACTTCATATTTCGGAATGACGGGCTAATTACCACTGTAAGAGGCGCCTGGCAAATCATAATCTTTCTAATTAATTATAAATTATTAACTTAATGGCCCTGATGGATTCCGAAACGAAATGTATCCGCTAAATTTAAACAACCAGAACAACCTGCTATTATGAAAAAAGCGCTAAGTTCCACTTTTAGTTCAGGGTTAGGGTCAACACTTGTTTTAGCCTTAATGATCGTTGCTTTTGTCACAAATACCAGGCTGCTCCAATTATTATAATTTTTTTATTCAAGTATTTCTAAATTTTCAACATGAAAAAGATCATTCAAAAATTGCTGGAAAAAGAAGCCGCGCAAAAAAAGGCCGAAATGGATAAAATGGCGCAGCATGAACAGGAGACAAATGATGGCAGAAGGAGTTTTTTTAAAAAAACAGCTGCACTTGGTGGAATGGCGCTGGGCGGTTTTATGTTTTCTCCGTTTGAAGATACCTTTGCCCAATCCACTTCTAAAGTTAACCGCAACAGCGCTCCATCCGATTTAAAGATAACTGATTTGCGTTATGCGGTAGTGATGACAGCTACAGGTCGAAGCCCGATTCTGCGCATCGACACAAACCAGGGCATATATGGCCTGGGCGAAGTAAGAGATGGCGGTGATCAGCGATATGCGCTGTTTCTGAAAAGCCGCATCCTTGGTATGAATCCCTGTAGCGTGGAAATGATCTTTAAGGCTATCAAGCAATTCGGTTTTCATGGCCGCCAGGGAGGGGGCGTTTGCGGTGTTGAAATGGCACTTTGGGACCTGGCAGGCAAAGCGTACAATGTTCCTGCTTATCAATTACTTGGTGGAAAATACCGTGATAAAATAAGGCTCTATGCCGACACTCCCGAAGAAGATGATATGAATGTATTCAGTGCCAAGGTTAAGGATCGCCTGGAGACAAAAGGTTATACCTGGCTTAAAATGGATCTTGGCATTGAGCTGGTTAGGAACATTCCAGGCACAACGGTTAATTCAAACTTTTGGAAAGGTAGTCAATGGAACGATAAGTCGATGACTTTAGGCAATACCAAACATCAATTCACGCAGATCCAGATCACAGAGAAAGGATTGGATGAGATGGCAAAGTATGTGGATAAAGTACGCAGTGCTGTAGGATACGATGTACCGCTATCCTCTGATCACTTCGGGCATTTTGATTTGAACAATGCTATTCGTCTTGCGCGAAAATTTGAACCTTACCGGCTTGCCTGGATGGAAGACATGCTCCCCTGGCAATTTACAGATCAATGGAAAGAAATAACCCGTGCTGTTGAAACGCCTACTCTTACAGGAGAAGATATCTATTTAAAGGAAGAATTTATTAAACTTGTTGACAACCAGGCAGTAGATATCATACATCCCGACCTGGCTAGTTCAGGAGGTTTGCTGGAAACAAAGAAAATTGGAGATTACGCCGAAGAAAAAGGTGTGGCCATGGCCATGCACTTCGCCGGTTCACCCGTTGCGTTTATGGCTAATGTGCATTGTGCAGCCGCCACGCAGAACTTCCTGGCATTAGAACATCACAATATAGACCGGCCCTATTGGGAAAACCTCGTACACACCGTGGACGGAAAACCTTTGATTGAAAAAGGATTCGCCAATGTTCCAGACTCACCGGGTCTTGGTATAACCTTGAATGAGGAAGAAATGAAAAAACACATGGATCCAAAAGATAAAAGCTTTTTTGCTCCTACGCCGGATTGGGATGAGAAACGATCCTGGGACAGGTTGTGGAGTTAACGAAAAACGGCCCTCTTTTTAAAATTTAATACTTAAACTTCAATGATGAAAAAAATACTTGGTGTTCTTACCCTATGCATCTTCGTTAGTATAGCAACCCGCGCACAGTCGGCAGATGAAAAGCTGGTAACCGCCGCTGTAGAAACGTTAAAGAAAGCCATGCTGGATGGCGATAAAAACCAGCTGGAAGCGATAACGGCTCCGGAGCTAACCTATGGTCATTCCAGTGGAAAAATGGAAGACAAAGCTGCTTTTGTACAAGCCCTGGTTAGTAAGTCTTCAGATTTTGTAACTATGGATTTAACGCAGCAAACCATAAAAATAGTCGGTAATACAGCTCTTGTGCGCCATAACCTGTCCGCCGAAATAAATGACGGTGGCAAAGCGGGCACCACAAAGTTGGGCGTATTGCTTGTTTGGCAAAAGCAGCAGGGTAAATGGAAACTGTTGGCCAGGCAAGCTTTTAAGCTTTTGTAAATGCTTGGGCATTGGCGATCAGCCATCAGCCATCAGCCATCAGCCATCAGCTATCGGATATCAGCTATCGGCTATCAGTTCTCAATTTTCGATTTCAAAACCTTATACGTATTAATACCCTGCTTGAATTGTTTAAAGCGATTGTATTAATTTTAATATCGGCTATTGAATAAAATATGAAATTTGGTGACAGCCGATAGCCGCTCGCCGCTCGCCGATAGCTGATAGCCGACAGCCGCTCGCCGCTCGCCGCTCGCTTCCTCAACCCATCGCATACAAAATGATATTCACCCCGAACTTCGTATTATCCTCTGCCAGGAATCTCTTGTTCCTGAAATCATAATCCCATTCACAACCATAATCCTTATTACTGTAAAGCACCGCTATCTTCCCGTCAACTTCAATAGCCTTCAGGTATTCATGCACCAGGTCATCACCCCATCCATTTAGTTCAAAGGAAGTAGTAGGGGGGCCGTTCTCAAAAAGGAAAAAAGACCGGTATATAGGATGGCTGTTGGGAATCTTTTTTAAAGCAGCGGCTCCAAAAATTGCCGCCATTTGCGCCTCGAATGATCTTGCAAACAAACCGTCTATGTCATGATTGCAATCATCGGCAAAAACAAATCCGCCATGCTGGATGTATTTTTTAAAATTGTTTTCTTCGGCTGCATTAAACTGAACGAGCTTATGCCCGCTGAGGTAACTAAAAGGATAATTAAAAATCTCCTCACTACCCAGTTGAGTCACTTTTTCCTGCATATTGATTGGGATAGAAGTATATTCCAGCAACGAATTTAGCAGGTTCGATGGCATTCGCTGGTCAGTGTCCCAATCCCCGGAAAGGTATTTTATACGGTTAAAAGTGAATTTGTCTCTGATCATCCTCCTTCAATTTATCTTGTATTTTATCATACACAACTATTCTCCCCTTCTTATATTTTCAATTTACATTCAAATTAACGGTTGTTTAGGGCTTATATCTTTATTTTTAATTTTCTTGCCAGAATTGAATCGAATCGATAAAATCTTAATCAATTATTATTTTGGATAGATCTGAACATGATATTATTAGTTTGTTGGCAAAACTGCCCCTGTTAAAAAAGGAGATCCAGAAAATAATCATCGGGCAGGACCAGGTTATTGATGAGATACTGGTTGCGCTGCTGGCAGGTGGTCATTGCCTGCTGGAAGGGGTTCCCGGCCTGGCGAAAACGCTTATGGTTAGAACGATATCGCAAGCGTTACACCTGTCTTTTCGAAGGATCCAGTTTACGCCCGATTTGATGCCCACTGATATTATCGGCACTGAAATCCTCGAAGAGGATCATACTACTGGCAAAAGATTTTTCAAATTTAACAAGGGTCCATTGTTTGCCAATATCATCCTGGCAGACGAAATAAACCGAACTCCCCCTAAAACACAATCTGCACTACTGGAAGCCATGCAGGAATTCGAGGTCACCTATGCAGGACAAACCTATTATCTCGACCGGCCATTTTTTATTATGGCAACTCAAAATCCCATCGAACAGGCAGGCACTTACCCGCTTCCGGAAGCGCAACTGGATCGGTTCTTACTATTCGTAAAGATCGGTTACCCCAGCGCCCAGGAAGAGATCATCATCTTAAAAAACACCACCGGAAGCAGCAAAGTTTCGATTGAACCTGTTTTTGGAGCATGGGAAATACAACAGTTGCAGGGCATGGTAAGAGATGTGACCATAAATGAAGACCTGGTAGAATTTGTCAGTCGTCTCATTCGATTAACAAGGCCGGAAACTACCTCCATAAATTATATAAAGGAATGGGTGAGATGGGGAGCCGGTCCTCGAGCAGGCCAGGCTTTAATATTGACATCCAAAGCAAGGGCTTTATTAAAAGGCAGGTACGCCGTGATAATGGAAGACATACATGCCATGGCCCACCCCTGTTTGCGTCACCGCATACTGATGAACTTTAAAGCGGAGGCTGAAGAAATCAACGCCGACCTTGTTACCACTGAACTTATTAAAGCAACGGAGCGTCTAAAAACAAGCCTATGAGCAGGTTACTGGATCCCAAAGTTTTAATGGCGATCAAAGACCTTCCTTTGATGGCTAAAACAATGGTTAACGGGTTCCTGGCCGGTATCAATAAAAGTTCTATAAAAGGGCCGGGTCTTGAATTTAGCCAATTCCGCAGTTACCAGCCGGGAGACGATCTCCGATGGCTCGACTGGAAAATGTACGCAAGATCTGACCGTTATTATATCAGGGAATCTGAAATTGAAACCAGTATCTCGGTTAAATTAATGATAGATGCCAGCGCCTCTATGAACCACCAGGAGGGCGATTTTAAAAAGATCGACTACGCAAAATTCCTGGCGGCTTCCCTGGCATACCTTGCTAACCTGTATGGAGACGCGGTAGGATTAAATGTCTTTTATGGCGGCGAGGTATTCATGCTCGCATCCCGGCAAGATCATCAGCACCTTGCTCGTTTGTTTTACCAATTGGAAAATATTCAGCCACAGGGAAAGTTTACGGATCCGCTTCGGTATAAGGAAATATTTTCCGGCTCACAAAAAAGAGAATTGCTGATCTTTGTTACAGACTTTTACCAACAGGATTCAGAAATTTTCAAATTGCTCGATTCGTTAGCCACCTTAAAATATGAGATCATTGTATTTCACCTGCTCGCCAAAAATGAACTGGACCTGGATTATAAAGAATACAGTACGCTCGAAGACCTGGAAACCGGGGCCACCATCAATATAGAAGGTGGCCAGTCACGTAAAATATACCTGCAGCGTTTACAGGAATATTTAATCGCCTTAAGACTTCAATTACTGGATAGAAAGATCTTTTACCGGTTGCTTAGCATGCACCAACCGTTAGACCAGGCCTTGCGGGATTTCCTTAACCAACGTAAAAAATCAAGTACATAACTTTTGTTTCAGTTGATACAACCCATTTGGTTATTCGCGTTAGCCGGTATTGCCATACCGGTGATCATTCATTTATGGAATATCAAAAAAGGAAGAACGGTGAAGGTGGGAAGCATCTCCTTATTAACGCAGCGCTCCAAACAAAATGCCAGGAACCTTCGATTAACTGACCTTTTACTGTTATTGCTTCGCTGCCTTTTTATTTCTTTGCTTGTTATAATTCTTTCGAAACCCCAATGGCATCAACGTTCGCCCACTGAATCAACAAAAGGATGGATTTTGGCAGAACCCGGGAGCCTGGTTGAAATGTATTCTATATTTAAACCGCTCGTAGATTCCCTGTTGCAAAAGGGATTTGAATTTCATTCCTTCAGTCCCGGTTTCAGGGAGGAAGAGTTACAGTCTGTTTTAAAAAAGCCAAACGATACCCTGGCAGCGGCACCGCTTTCCTACTGGTCATTGTTGAAAGAGCTGGATGAAAAAGTTCCCGGTAACCTGCCGATCCATTTATTTACCAATAACAGCCTGAACCGGTTTTCGGGTAATCGACCCACCTTGTCCCTAAACCTGGAATGGCATGCTTATACAGCAGCGGATTCTGTTAGTAGTACATTGGCGGCTGCCTATCTTACTCCTGAAAATAGCATACGTGTGCTAAAAGCGGAAAGCAATTCTACCGGTACTTTATATTCAAGTCGCACCATTGCGTATACCGATCAACGTGATATCGAATATTCTATTCTTATCGAAATGGGGAAACTTTTGGTTTCAAATAGTGTGGATCGAATGGAAGCAGATACCTCGACCATGCGGATAACAATTTACACAGATAATTTTAATAATGATGCCTTATATCTGAAAGCATCTTTGCAGGCAATACAGCAATACACAGCCAGGAAAATAATAGTTTCACAGGAGAAGAATAGTAAAGATATCACTGCAAAGCAGGACTGGTTATTCTGGCTTTCGGAAAGTCCTGTTCCTGCTCGTTTACAAAGTAATACGCTGTTCAGGTATGAAAATGGAACGCCTGTAAGAAAGTTTAGTCACATAATCACCCATAAAACAAGTCTTAATTCAGATCCTGTTTCATTGTATAAATTAATTCCGCCAGGTACATCTGAAGATATTTCTACCGATACCTGGAAAGATGATTTTGATGACCCGGTCTTGGTGAAACAAATGTACGATAGTAACACTGTTTATCATTTCTACAGCCGGTTTGATCCTGAATGGAACGACCTGGTGTGGTCTGAGGAATTTCCCCGCATGTTGGGAAACCTGGTTATGGACGGAAACTACGGCAAGGATCATGTTGCAGATAAACGCATAATCGATTCCTTGCAACTACAACCTGCGATCTTACCCTCCTTTTTCAATAAGGGGATGTTTGATTCCGTTGCGCTGAAAGGAATCCAACGGGGGTGGTTGGGAAAAGACACCTATAAAAAAGCAAAAAATATAAAAAATACAGATCTGTCAAACGTTATCTGGTTAACGGCTTTTATTGTTTTCTTCCTGGAAAGAGTTTTGTCATTCAATAATAAAAAACAGATTGTATGATTGAATTAAAAGGCAGGAAAGTTATAAGGGTCATGCTCAAAAAATGGAAGGGTATCAGTTTTCTTTCCGATTTTTTGCTCGCGATCGCAGTGTCATCTTTCTTGTCCATTCTTTTATTCAAAATATTGTTGATACCCCTTTACTGGGGTATTATTGAATTCCTGATGAGTTTCATCCTCCTTTTTATAATCCATGGGTCATGGAAAATAAAGGAAATAGAGGTGGCACGTTTTTTAAACAGGATGTTTCCTCAAATGGAAGAAAGTGCCGACTTACTGCTCAGGTCAGATGAGTCTTTAAACCAACTGGAAAAATTGCAGGTGGCAAAAATTGAAAAGGTTATAACAGGTTTTCCTCCGCCAAAAGAATGGATTAATCAGTTGGAAGTCTCGGCGCTTCTATTGCTGGCGACTATAGGAATGTGTTTTATAATAGCCATGATCCCTTTTTCATCTGGTAATATTGATCCCAGGAATTCATTTAATTTTAAAAAGGCAGCTTTACCTAAAACCGAAAAAGTACCAGCTTCTGTTGCATCCATTTCAATAAAGATAATACCTCCCACATATACCGGGAAACGCTCCAGGCAGCAAAATCAATTGAACCTCCAGGTGGAGGAAAACGCTGAAGTGTATTGGCAACTATCAACCACAACTTCTCAGAAAGAAATGAAATTTATTTTTAATGATGAAGCATCCTTATTGTTACAACCTCTGAATAAGGAACATACATTATGGGCAGCTAATAAATATGTTAAAGAGACTGGATTTTACCAGGTACAAGCAGGAGACAAATTATCTGAATTATATAAAATTGAAACCATTAAAGACCAGCCGCCTGTTATCAATATGGAATCTCCCAAACCTTATACCGTCATTGATTTTGGCCAGCCTAAACACGTAATTATGAAGGTGGCGATATCAGATGATTATGGCGTTGCTTCAGCAGCTATCATAGCAACGATAGCCAGTGGAAGCGGAGAAGCGGTAAAATTTAAAGAGCAGCAATTGTCTTTTGCAAATTTCATGAGTGGCAAACAGCAATACCAATTATCAAAATTACTTGACCTCCCTGCTGTAGGCCTTGAAGCCGGCGACGAACTGTATTATTATATAACAGCACGGGATACCCATGGACAGGAGAACCGTTCCGATATTTTTATAATCACTCTCCCGGACACTGCAATACTCATGACCCTTGAAGGTATGACAACAGGAGGTAACCTTGTTCCGGAATATTTCCGAAGCCAGCGGCAGATCATCATTGAAACAGAACAATTGCTCCGGGAAAAGGATGCTATTCCCTTGCAGCAATTCAATAACCGCAGCAATAACCTGGGCCTGGATCAGAAATTACTTCGCCTGAGGTACGGGAAATTTTTAGGAGAAGAAACAGGAAACGAAATTGGTGGAGAAGATGATCACGATCAGAAGACAGATCCTAATAAAGCGCATACAGATGCTCGTGATTTTGGTAACGCCTCAGCTATTATGGATGCATTCACACACAAGCATGATAACGCAGAAGACGCCAGTTTTTTTGAACCTGAACTGAAGGCACAACTTAAAGCGACCCTCGCTGAAATGTGGAAAGCAGAATTGCAATTGAGAATCTATAAACCAGGGCAGGCCCTTCCTTTTGAATACAAAGCTTTGAGACTATTAAAAGACTTGCAGCAAAAATCAAGAGTATATGTTGCAAAAACAAATTATAAAACAAGTCCATTAAAAACAGGGAATCGCTTAACCGGAGATCTTGACAAAATACAGCAGCCGGTAAAAAACAGCGCTTTATCTAAAAATGAGGAGCCTGTTGAATCCATGAGAATGGCTATCCCGATTTTAGAAGATTTAAAAAATGGCATCCGGGTAAAAAAAGAGAACATAGAAATTCTGGAACGGGCTTCTCAACAATTAAACCTCTCTGCTGTTTTGGCTCCTGCCATATATCTTGCCTCAGTGGCAGCGATGCGAAGAATTCTAGAGCATGTGGGAAAACCCGGAGATATCAAATCTGCAGATATAATATTAGTGGAAAATGCCTTTCAAATGATACTGCCCCGTTATTCGAAATTACCCGTATCATCCAATACAGGTCCCTCGACAACCTTATCGGGTCAGTACTTCAAAAACCTAAACAGGCTAAGACAATGACAACAGGGAACTATATCATTGTAGCGGTGTGCCTGGCAACTGTTTTGTTCCTGGTTTGGAAAGAAACGCAAAGAGCCAACAGGTCGCACCTGGTTTGGAGAATAGTTTCCACCGTTCTAACAGCAGCTTGTCTGCTATTTATGGTAATACCATTTACCATTAAAGTTCAGGGAACAAAAGAATCTTCCAGAGAAATTGTTTGGCTAACGGAAGGTTATCATCCTGATAGTCTCAAAATATTCCTGGAAAACACCCATGAAGATTTTTCTTTACACACATCAGATATCAGCATTCTAAAATCTGCCCTGCCCTTTCATCCTATATTCATTGCAGAGCCTGCTTTGCTGATAGATAGTATAAAATCATTCAGAGCATTGCATGTTTTTGGATATGGATTTACAAAGGATGAAATAAAAAAGCTCAATAAAATGCCGGTTATTTTTCATGCGTCCCCTTTACCGGCAGGCCTGGTTGCCATAAATTGGTCGACATTTTTAAAAGCAGGTGAACTGTTGTTGATCCGTGGCAGCTTTAATAATGTACGTCCAGCACCAGTAAAACTTATTTTGAATGGTTTACATACGAACCTTGATTCCCTGGTTATTCCAGCTGGTAAGCAACAAACGTTTGAATTGAGAACCCATCCAAAGCAAAGGGGCAGAGCAGTTTACACCCTATTGGCCCTGGCAGGGAAAGACACGGTTGAATCTGAAAATATTCCTGTCGAAGTAGACAGTATTAGTACCATAAAAATACTTATCCTGGCGGCGAGCCCGGACTTTGAAAATAAATTTTTGAAAAACTGGCTCTTTAAAAACGGATATCAATTAGTAATCAGGACTGCTATAAGCAGGGATAAATATCAAAAGGAATATCTCAACAGCAATGAAGTTAAAGTAAACCGGGTAACGCATTTATTGCTGGATAAATTTGATGTTGTAATTGCTGATGCGGAAGAACTTGCCGCCTTGAGTAGAGAAGAATTAGCATCTATTCGTTCTCGCGTTGAAGAGCATGGTTTGGGATTGATTGTTAAAGCAGACAGTTTTGCTGCCCCGGGTGCTTTTTATGCTAAGCCGTTTCCTGTTTTTCATAGTACGGGTAATATCAGGAAACGGCTTGTGCTACATTGGCGGTCGGATAGCAGCAGTACGCCAGCATCAGGCGGTAATGCCCCCGCTTTGATTCGAAAGTTACCAGGTACACAACCTCTTGTATCTGACGAGATGTCGCGCATTTATTGTAGCAGCAGCTTGTATGGCCTGGGTAAATTGGTAGTAACAACTCTGAATAATACCTTCAGCTGGCAACTCGCAGGCAATGATTCCGCCTATCATTCCTTGTGGTCAATGATACTACAAAAAGCAGCGCCCCCAGGTGGATCAAAACAGAACTGGCTGATTGAACCGGCTTTGCCTCGGCTCAATGAACCGGTTCAAATCACACTTCGATCCAAAATCCCGGTGAAACCACAGGTCAACCTGGAAAAAAGCAATATTTACTTTCAACAAAATCCCTGGCTTCCTTTGGAGTGGACAGGAAATTTTTGGCCCACCCGTGCAGGCTGGCAAAATATACAAACAGAAAATGGACAAAATCTCTCATTGTATGTTTATGAGAATACAGACTGGAAAAGTATTTACGCCTATGAAAAATATAAGTTAACAAAAAAATATGCCCATGAAAAGCTGCAGGAAATAAAAATAGCGGAGCCTGTTAAAGAAAAATATGATCAACTTCCCTTGCCAAAAATCTATTTTTACCTGATTATTTTAGTCGGTACCGCTTATTTATGGGGGGAAAAAAAATACAGGAGCGTTTATTAAAAGATTGGATAAAATGAATAGATTGCCAGCTAAGTACATAGCAAACCTATTTCTTCACCATTAAAGAGATGATTTTGAAAAGAAAAGATTTTCTTCAATTATCAGCAATGGGACTCGGGGCAATGGCATTGCCCGATTTTTCGCTGTTGGGCAACCCGGTTGACCCGGCTTCATTCCTGAACGAAGGCATGGACACAGGAACTAAAAAACAACTTGCCGATATTGCCCTTAATGCAGCACGTTCCAAAGGCGCTACCTATGCGGATATTCGCATAGGCAGGTATTTAAACCAGTTCGTATCAACAAGGGAAACGCGTGTTCAGAATATTGCCAATTCAGAATCATTTGGCGTTGGTATACGAGTGATCGCTAATGGATGCTGGGGTTTTGCAGCTTCTAATACCGTTACAAGGGAAGATATTGCGAAAACGGCCGAAAGGGCAGTGGCTGTTGCAAAGGCAAATTCAAAAGTGCAATCTGCACCCGTGCAGCTCGCTCCTCAACAGGGCTATGGCGATGTAATCTGGAAAACGCCTATTGAGAAAAACGCTTTCGAAATACCCGTCAAAGAAAAGGTAGACCTGCTTTTATCTGTGAATGCCGCGGCGATGTCAGGAGGAGCCAATTTCGTGAATTCCGTAATATTTTCCATTAACGAGCAAAAGTATTTTGCCTCCACCGACGGATCTTATATCGACCAGGATATCCATCGCATGTTCCCTACTTTTACCGTAACCGGCATCGATAAAACATCAGGGAAATTCCAAACGAGAAAAGCACTCAGCTCCCCTGTAGGGATGGGCTTTGAATACTTGACCGCCTCGGCTGCCGATAAAGTAACGGGCATCGTTACCCGATATAAGAATCGCTACGACATGCTGGAAGATGTAAAAGCTGCCGCGATAGATGTGAGCCAAAAACTAAAGGCAAAAACGGTGGAACCGGGTAAATATGATTTGATTCTCGATCCCACTCATTTGTGGTTAACCATTCATGAATCCGTGGCTCATCCTACAGAACTGGATAGGGTATTGGGGTACGAAGCTAATTATGCAGGAACAAGTTTTCTTACCCTGGATAAATGGAAATCGAAGAATTTTAAATTCGGCAGCGAGTATGTGAATATTGTTGCTGATAAATTGCAGAAGGGCTCTTTAGGTGCAGTTGGATATGATGATGAAGGCGTGAAATGTAAAGAGTGGGATCTTATAAAAAGTGGTATCCTTGTTAATTTCCAGGCTATTCGCGACCAGGCACATATTATCGGACTCAAAGAATCACAGGGTTGTTGTTATTCGCAAAGCTGGAGCGATGTTCAGTTTCAACGTATGCCCAATGTTTCCCTTCGTCCCGGTAAAAATAAATTGAGCGTAGACGACATGATTAAAAACGTAGAAAAAGGTATCTATATTATCGGAGATGGTTCATTCTCTATAGATCAGCAACGCTATAATTTTCAGTTTGGTGGACAAACCTTTTACGAAATAAAAAATGGCAGGATCATCGGTATGCTCAGGGACGTTTCTTACCAGGCCAACACACAGGAATTCTGGAACTCCTGCGTGGCTATTGCCGATGAAAGTGATTATCGCCTGGGTGGAGCTTTCAATGACGGCAAGGGACAGCCCGGCCAGTCAAACGCCGTATCGCACGGATGTTCCACTACCCATTTCAAAGGAGTAAACGTTATTAATACAGAAAGAAAAATCTAAGTAAAATAATTATGGCAATATTAACTAAGGAGGAAGCGCAGGCGCTCCTAAAAAAAGTACTTGGTTTTTCGAAGGCAAGTGAATGCGAGGTTAGCCTTAACGGTTCAGAAGGCGGTAATATCCGATATGCCCGCAACGCTATTTCAACATCCGGTGATATTAGTACGATGAGCCTTACCGTTAGTTCCACATTTGGTAAAAAAACAGGGAGTGCTTCCATCAACGAATTTGATGACTTGTCGCTGGCAAAAGTGGTGACGCGTTCAGAGGAACTGGCGCAACTGGCGCCGGAAAATCCCGAGTATATGCCTTTGAACGGGCCACAATCATTTATAGAGTCTATCACTTATGTACCGGCTACAGATGCTGTTACCCCTGATACACGTGCGGATGCTGTTGCACAAAGTATTAACGCGGCGAAGGAAGCGAAATTGGAGGCAGCCGGCTATTTGGAAAATACAACCGCTTTTACTGCGGTAGCCAATTCTAAAGGATTATTTGCTTATAATAAAAATACGGATGTAATCTTTACCATTACCACACGTAATGCTGCGGGTACTGGTTCGGGTTATGCCGCCAGAGGGTATAACGATGTAACCAAATTGGATACATTAAGCGCTACTAAAATCGCGGCGTCCAAAGCGAATGGTTCTGTCGGCGCCAAAGCCATTGAACCGGGAAAATATACGGTAATCCTGGAACCGGTGGCGGCTACTTATATGCTGGGCAATATGTTCTTTGGATTTGATGCCAGGCAGGCAGATGAAGGCCGGAGTTTTATGAGTAAAAAAGGCGGTGGCACCCGTTTGGGAGAAAAGTTAATGGATGAGAAGGTAACAATATATTCCGACCCGTTTAATGCTGAACTTCCCTCTTCTACCTGGAGCGGCGACGGGTTTCCTTTGGAAAGGATAAACTGGATAGAAAAAGGGGTAGTTAAAAATCTTACGTACTCTAAATTCTGGGCACAAAAGAAGAATGTTAAACCGGTACCTTTTCCGGGCAATATTATTATGGAAGGGGGAACGGCCTCTATCGAAGATCTTATCAAAAGTGCTGAAAAGGGAATCCTGGTTTCCAGGCTTTGGTATATCCGCATGGTAGAAGCACAAACATTGTTGCTAACCGGACTAACACGTGATGGTACTTTTTATATTGAGAACGGTGAGATCAAATTCCCGATAAAGAATTTTCGCTTTAATGAAAGCCCGGTTATTATGCTAAACAACCTGGAAGCGCTGGGCAAAACGGAGAGAAGTATCAATGTGGAATCCTATCGCAGTTTCCTCGTTCCGCCTATGAAGATCAGGGATTTTACGTTTACATCTTTATCAGACGCGGTTTAAAAAGGTATGAGGTATGAGGTATGAGGTATGAGGTAGGTGCGTATCAACTGAACGTATGATTTTATATTTTTTAATTGTGATTGTAAAACCGAAATTATTGAATCAAAACTAAATTAAGGGCTACTGCTCATACCTCACACCTACTTTATACCTTAACCCAAGTTGGTAATAATTAAGGAGTTAATCATGCTACTTTTTAAAGTTATCTCACCTGACGTTTGAATTCTCAATTCATGAGAGACTTTTATATAACATCCGCCACTAAATAGAATTATGATCCAATGCCTGACTAAAATGTAGGGGCGTTTGTAGGGCAGGGCTTGCCCCCGCCCTGACTGCATACGAAACTGTCAGTATATTTATGGGCGACGTCGACAAAATACCACACGTATCCGGTGTAACAGGGCGGGGGGCAAGCCCCTGCCCCTACAAACGCCGCGCATCAAAAATGTTATTTACACGGGTGATATCGGCGCCGCTGATCGAAGACTCAGACCTCACACATCACCTCTCATCCCCGCCCTGATAGAACGAATAATCTGTTCCGCATGCGTCCTCGAATTTTCAATAAAAAGGCTATGCGTATCCATTCCCCCACAGATCACACCGGCCACATAAATATTCTTTATATTGGTTTCATGTGTGTCGGGATTATAATATGGCTGCATGATGGCGTCTGCTGAAAGATCAATCCTGGCTTTGCGTAAAAAATCGAGGTTAGGCTGGTACCCTGTCAATGCAATCACCCAGTCATTTTCTATCGTTATAACACCTTCTGGTGTTTGTATATCTACTTCCAGCTCGCGGATGGCAACCAGGTGAGAATTGTAATATGCCTTTATCGAACCCTCCTTTATCCTGTTTTCAATATCCGGGCGTACCCAATATTTTACCCGTTCCCCAATCTGGCTTTTGCGGATTACCATAGTTACAGTTGCCCCTTTGCGCCATGTCTCCAAAGCCGCATCCACTGCAGAGTTCATCGCTCCAACTACCAGCACTTTCTGAAAAGCATAAAAGTGGGGGTCCGTGTAATAATGGGTTACTTTTGGCAAATGCTCCCCTTCCACATTTAACAGGAACGGAAGGTCATAAAAACCCGTAGCGATGATGATATTTCTTGACAGGTAACTGTCTTTACTGGTAGTGATGGTAAAATGATCTTCCTGCCTCTCAATTTCCAAAACCTCTTCGAAAAGATTTATCGGGAGGTGGTATGCAAGGGAAACCCTCCTGTAATATTCCAACGATTCTGCACGCGTAGGTTTTATATTATTGGAAACAAACGGCACTCCCCCGATTTCCAATTTTTCAGAGGTAGAAAAGAACGTCATGTTCACGGGGTAATTGTATAAAGAATTCACCAGGCATCCTTTTTCTATGACAAGAAAATTCAATCCTGCCTTCTGCGCTTCCAGTCCACACGCCAGACCTATAGGGCCGCCACCAACTATAACAACATCAATTATTTTTGACTCACTGGTATTTTTCACGTTCAGCTTTTAATGGCGGCAAAGATAGGAAGTATAGGAGAAGGTATGAGGTTTGTGGTAGTTTAGCTATCAGCTGTCAGCTATCAGCTATCAGCTTTGGTCGCCAGGTTGGTCCGATGTCTTAAAGTGAATAACTTGAAATTATATAAAAAGTATGAGTTTGTGAACATAGAAGCTTTGTGTAAATAATTGCCTGTTAGAGTATATAACACACTTACTGGGTTATTCATTTTAAAATTAATTCTATAATTATCCTTAACTTCCAGGATTAAACGAATCAAAGATGTGACCTTTAAATGTCAATTTTATTCGACGAACTAAGTAACCTCATACCTACTATATAACTTAACCAAAGTTGGTAATAATTAAGGAATTAATCATGCTTCTTTTACAAAGTTATCTCACCTGACGTTTGAATTCTCAATTCATGAGAGACTTCTATATAACTTCCAGGTTATTTATATTGTGATATCGGACCAACCTGGTGACCAAAGCTGATAGCTGATAGCTGACGGCTGATAGCCAAGCTCACACCTCCCACCTCACACCTCATCACACATAAGATGATTTGCTCATTTGACTAACAACCAATATTTTTGCCACTCGATAAATTACAGATATGAGACAAATTGCTTTAAGGGAAGCCTTGCGGGAAGCCATGAGTGAAGAAATGAGACGTGATGATAAGGTTTTTTTAATGGGTGAAGAAGTGGCGGAATACAATGGCGCTTACAAAGTAAGCCAGGGTATGCTGGATGAGTTTGGCCCTAAACGCGTAATAGATACGCCGATTGCAGAACTCGGATTTACCGGTATTGCAGTTGGTGCTGCTCAAAACGGATTACGGCCTATAGTTGAATATATGACATGGAATTTTGCCATGTTACCACTCGACCAGATTCTGAACACAGCGAGCAAAATGCTGGCGATGAGTGGGGGACAGGTAGGCTGCCCGATAGTTTTCAGGGGCCCAGGTGGTTCGGCCGGCCAGTTAGGTGCGCAACATTCCACGGCTTTCGAAAGTTTATATGCCAATATACCCGGCGTAAAAGTAATTTCTATCAGCAACCCTTACGACGCCAAAGGTTTATTGAAGAGCGCTATCCGCGATAATGACCCGGTGATATTTATGGAATGCGAAGTGTTGTACGGAGAAAAAGGAGATGTGCCCGAAGAAGAATATTTAATACCAATCGGTAAAGCAGATGTGAAGAGAGAAGGAACAGATGTTACTATTGTATCGTATAACAAGATGATGAAAGTGGCCCTGGGAGCCGCAACAGAATTGGAAAAAGAAGGCATCAGTGCAGAAGTAATAGATCTGAGGACCATCAAACCAATGGATTGGAAAACAATCCTCGAATCAGTTAAAAAAACAAACCGTCTTGTGATTGTGGAGGAACAATGGCCTTTTGCCTCTATTTCTTCTGAAATTACCTACCGCATTCAAAAAGAAGGCTTTGATTACCTTGATGCGCCTATTCGCCGCATCACCAGCGTGGATGCACCTATGCACTACGCGCCTAATTTAGTGGCCGCTTACCTGCCAGACGTGCCAAGAACGGTAAAACTGGTGAAAGAGGTTATGTATCTGAAGAA
>JBDSBP010000377.1:0-4199 GCA_039921525.1 Chitinophagaceae bacterium
TATGAGATTGCCAAAGCACGTTTTCAGTCACTTGCAGCTACTGCCAGTTACCTCTAACTCGTTGATTTTTATTGTTTTATTGTTTATTATTTTTTAACTTGCTTGCAGTTATTAACGCTTGTTTTTACTAAAATATGTGTCAAATTATGTATCAAATTTTCAATCATAATTTATGAAGCGGGATAAAGTAAATGTAAAGATTGTACCGGATGTAAGAAGGTCAAAAAATAACGAACGATTTCCACTAAAACTTCGTATAACGTACAAGGGTGATCGCAGATATTATGCTACCGGTCATGATGCATCCGATGAAGAATGGATGATCATCAATAGTGCAGACTCAAAAGACAAACTTCGAAAAATAAGATCTGCTATTGTAGAGATAGAAGACGATGCCGAAAAATGCTGTACTGCTATCGTTCCGTTTTCCTTTAAGCAATTCAAATACGATTTCTTTGATCAGAAAATTCAATTCGAGACTGTTGAATCAGCTTTCATGACGTACATAAATCAGCTGCGGAACAATAACCAGGTTGGGTCGGCAGATGCATACAGAACTGCTATGAATGCATTAATAAAGTATAAAGCCAATTTGAAGTTTAGCGATATAACACCCGACTTTCTGCAGGATTTCGAAAACTGGATGGTTCACCGGGGAAAGTCAATTACTACTGTCGGAATTTATCTGCGTCAACTACGGGCCATCATAAATATAGCCAAGGAAAAGGGAATAATAAGGCCTCAAGATTATCCCTTTGGCAGAAGGAAATACATCATCCCTGGCGGCAACAACCTGAAGAAGGCGCTTAACATATCCCAGATCAAACAGATTTTTGAATACCAGGCCTCTCCTGAAACCGGAATGGACAAAGCCCGTGATTTCTGGATACTCAGTTATTTATGTAATGGTATCAATATGATGGACCTGGTTCAGTTGCAGTGGCGGGATCTGACCACCACCGCCATTACCTTTGGCTGCGAAAAAACAAAAAGGACCAACAAAGCCAACCCGGTGACAATCATAGTACCCCGGAACGAATACATTAATAGGATCATCAGCAAATGGGGTGTAAAATCATTTTATCTGCATCGGTTTGCCAATTTCCATAACTACCAAGAGGTACTATTCGCAAGAACAACAATAGGTGGCTCTAAACATTCAAGGTTTATAAAAGCGGCTCCGGTCTTGGTTGACCACCTGCAAGCCGAGTATTATCTCCTGGTAGCTTATAACCAACCATGTGGATTCGCATATGAATATCATCATCAATATTAATAGTGATAGTTATTCTACCCGTTGTTTAACATCTTCCGCACCAGTGACTCTTTTTCTAACTTGCTTTAATTTATCATTACCAAAGTTGTAGGTGTACGTGAGCCGGTATGCCGGATAGGGCATATACAATATAAAATGCGAAACCAAATTTCTTTCAGGCAAATCCACATAAATATTCGTAGCCATAGTATTAAGTATATTTACAGCATTCAATCTAATACTTGAACGGTGTTTGGCAAATTTTTTTTGAATGCCTGCATTTACTGCCCCATACGGCTTCCTGATAAAAATACCGAAAAAGCCACCGGAATTAAAAGATCCGGAAGCTTCTACACTTACATCATTTGGAAGTGCAAAGGTCTGAGATAAAGTGGCCATAATGTATTGTTGCTTGATCTCGTTTACCGTTTCTTTTATATACACATTCATCACCTGATGCACTGCCGATAAATTAACCTGGCTTGTCCACCATGTGAAGAAATTAATCGGGATAGTTACAGCTGTTGTGAAAGTCAATAGGTTTTTTTGATTTTCGGCTGAATAGGATCGAATATTTGTTGCCGCATCTGTTTTTGGAAGATAATTGGTTATCGGTCGTATTTCTTGGCTGTAAGATATGGATAGTATTTTTTTGTGAAAAGTGTAAGAGCCCGAGAACGAAGTGTTTATTGATGGCAGCAAAGCGGGATTGCCATAGAAATAAGAATAGGGATCAACAAAAATTGTTGTGGGCGCAAGATTATTAAATGTAGGCCTGGTTATTCTTCTGCTATATGAAAAATTTGCCAAATTGTATTCATTAAAAGTACGGGATAAAAAAAAGCTTGGGAACAGATTTCCATAGTTACGATCCACGATATCTCTTTGCTTTTCCGAGCCCAGGTTTGAAAAAGTGTTTTCATATCTTAACCCTGCCTTAATCGTAGTTGCTTTATTAAGTGCCACAGAAAAAGAAACATAACCGGCCAAAATATTTTCACGAAGATTAAATATTGAAGATAACAATTCATCTTTTTGCCAGTTATTCTGAAACAGATTATGTGTTTCCGTTTTATTAACAAAACCTGACAATGTTCCTTTCATTCCAGCTTCCATATTTATTTTCGCTGATAAATTCTTGGTGTAATCAATTGCTGCAACCCATATCGTTATTGGTGTTCTTTTGGTGCTTTCCATGTAATGATCGTATATAAAATTGCTGTTAGCATCGTAGTATTTATTTATATATTCGACTGGGTTATTTGAATAATAATAATCATAATTCGCATTGATAAATATTTTTTCATTCTTATTAAAAGAATGTTGCATATTGAAATTTCCGGAGAGGTTACTCCAATTGTTTATTTCATGATTTGTAATGAATAAAATCGTATCAATGTTCTGATCAATTCTAAGTTCACTATGATTATTCCAAGTCCTCGACTGCTGGTTACTATACCCGGATATTATAAAGCCTAAAATTGTTTTGTCGGAGAGCGTATAATCAGCACCAAACTTATAATTGTACAATAATTGCAAAGAGGGGCGATACACATCTAAATAGATCTCCTTGGTTTTGCCCTGGTATATTACCTTATTATACACATCCCATAGTTGTCGAGAACGTGTTCTGGAAAAAGAGAAATCCCCAAAAAAATTCAGTAGTTTTTTTCGGTGATTAAAGTTCATACTAGCCTGGGCACTCTCCCCATGGCTGAATCCGCCAGTAATTGCATATGAACCATTGGTGCCCGATTCAGTTGTCGATTTTAATATAATATTAATATACCCGGCACTACCTTCTGCATCCATACCAGCCGGCGGACTGGTAATCAATTCAATTCGTTCAATACTGTTGGCACTCATTCCAGACAACATTTCAACTATTACATTGATGGGCATTCGATTAATTTTATTATTGATCATGACTGCCACTCCTTCCTTTCCATTCATGGAAATAGTACTATTCTGTTGATTTATCAAGACACCCGGCGATCGCTCCAAAACCTCAAGTGCCGAGCCACCTGCATAAGTAATACTTGATGAAACATTTATTATCATCCTGTCTATTTTCTGTTCAAACAACTGTTTCTTAGCTACTACATTAACAGATTTAAGATCTTCCAACGATTTAATTAGAACGATTTCACCCATCTCACTGGTATAATCTTCATTGGTTAACGAAATGGGAGAAATAAAAGCTTTCTCAAATCCTGTGAATGATATGGACAGAAGGTATTTTCCTTTACTTGTTTTTTGAAAAATATACTGGCCGTTTTTATCAGATATTGTTCCTTTTACCAAAGAAGAATCCTTGAATTGTAATAATAACACATTGGCGTATTCGAGTGGATCATTTGGTCCTTTCATTATCTTCCCGATAAGTTTTGTCTGAGCTTTTAAGGGATTGTAGATGATAGAAAAAGTAATGAGCAACAACATTGTTCCAGCAAGCATTATGATATACTTGAATACATAACCTAAATATTTAAAGATGATCATATATCGTATTTAACGAGAGCGAATTAGAAAGACAGGAGACGGAGAAAACGGTGCCTGTTAAAATTTAAGATCTATTAAATAGGGTCTGAATATTTTATTACAATATTATAAATTAATCTTAATAATTCACTTTTTTAATAGCAGTTTTTCGATCAGTTGAAAATAGGTGCTGCCAGCAGTATTGATTGTGATCAAGTTTGTAGTAAGGAGCTAAATAAAATCCGTGCTTTTGTTTTTTCTATTAGTTTTCTGGCTGATTTGCTTAACATCCTAATTTTTTAGCGGAAAAAATAAAAAAGCTAAATCCATTGGGAGGGGTGCATTCCAAATTGTCGTAAAGCAATAATGTGTAAATTTAGCTAATCAAAATCTACAAATTATGACCAAGGAAGAATATTTGGCACTCTGTTCCAAGCAATATGATGAACTTCAAGCGCTTAAT
>JBDSBP010000378.1:0-2905 GCA_039921525.1 Chitinophagaceae bacterium
GTCGGTGCATCAATAGTTATAATCGGGGCCTTATTTAAGATACTTCACTGGAGATTCGCAGACCAAATGCTGATGATCGGGTTGTTTACAGAAGCATTTATATTCCTTGTATATGCATTCCTTCCACCCGCCGGAGCAGAAATGGCTGCATTGGCCGAAGCGTTGCCTAAAATGGCCGTTTCAAATAATAGCAATCCTGCCTTGCAATCAATGGAGAAAATGTTGAACGAAGCAGATATCAATCCGGCAAACCTTAAGAAATTAAGTGATGGCTTTCAGAAATTCAGCACTTCAATTGGCCAGATCAAAGATGTGAGTGAAGCGGTTACCGCCACTAATGATTATTCTCTAAAAACAAAAGAAGCCACCAGTGCATTAGGCGTCATGAAGGATGCTTATATCAAATCTGCTTCCGTTATGGCTTCCTTTAATGATGCGTCTGAGAGTACAAAACAATTTCATGGCCAGGTGCAGGTGTTAACAAAAAACCTTTCTTCACTTAACACTATTTATGAACTGGAACTGCAGGATACCAATAACCACCTTAAAGCGATGAACAGTTTTTACGGAAACCTGGTTCAGGCTTCAGAAACGATGCAGGGAAGCGTTACAGACGCTAAAAAAACACAGGAACAGATTTCACTGCTGGCCAAAAACCTGGGTAACCTTAATAATATTTATGGTAATATGTTGAGCGCAATGCAGGGCAGATAATATAGACCTGAAAAGATGTGATTGAATAAAGAAAGTGAAAAACCAAATTGTAAAAATTAAATTATAAAGTCAAATGGCTTTACCTAAAGAGCCCAGGCAGAAGATGATCAATATGATGTATCTGGTGCTCACAGCGCTGCTGGCGTTGAATGTATCTACTGAAATATTGAATGCCTTCAGAACGGTAAATAATAGTATCAATAACGCGAACGCAGTAATTGATACAAAAAACGGCGCGGCGTATACCTCTTTTGATGAACTAATGAAGGATGCAAAAACTGCTGAGAAAGCCAGGATATGGCAACCGTATGCATTGCGCGCAAAAACCTTATCCTCCGATTTGAATACATATATAGATGGACTTAAACAGGAGCTTAAAGTTGTGTCCGGATTAAAGATCAAGAAAGGTTTGGAAACATTTAACGATGATAACCTGGAAGCAGCTACTAATCTTTTTATCGAGCGGGAAAGGGGTAAAGAATTGTATGATAAGTTAAAGGAATTCAAGAACAAATTATTAGCCACTGTAGACCCGGGTAAATTTTCTGATCCGGTTGTAAAGAAAAGCGTGGCTGAAAAAAGGGCGCAACTGGAAAAGAGTTTTCCACTTGATCTTTCAATGCCAAAATCACAGTCTCAGGAAGCAAGTACTGATACATCTGACCTTAAGAAATGGTCCTATGCGTATTTTCATATGACGCCAACGATTGCTGCTATGACCATTCTTAGCAAGTTTCAGAACGACGTGAAGAGTTCTGAATCACAGGTAGTTGACTATTTTCTAAGCCAGGTTGGTTCTGTAAAGGTTGTATTTGATGAATTTCAGCCTCTAATAGGAACAAACTCCACGTATTTGATGCCTGGTGATATCCTTGAGGTAACCGCAGGTATAGGTGCATATAGTAAAGCAGCTACCCCAACTATCAAAATTGGAGGTTCAGCCATTACTTTAAGTGAAGGGAAAGCGCTTTCTAAAATACCGGTTAGCGGTGCGGGCTCAAAATCGGTTTCGGTTAGTATCAAATATACAAAACCCGATGGAACAACAGGTTCGTTTGAAAAATCCATCCCATACACAGTAGGTGTGCCTTCAGGAGCCTCCGTTTTCCTGGAAAAAATGAACGTATTGTACATCGGAGTTGATAATCCTCTAAACATATCAGCAGGCTCCGCCGGGTTGGAAAAAATGGACGTTAGATTTGCCGGACAAGGTAATATACGATCAGCCGGTGGTGGTAAGTATATTATTAAACCAGAAGGCACCCCTGGAAGATCTAATATCAATGTTACGGTTAATGGTAAGACAACGCCGTTTGAAATGAGAATTAAAAAACTGCCCGATCCGCTGGCTATGGTAGGCACCAATAAAGGAGGCGGTATTTCAGCGGCTCTTTTTAAAGCTACCGGCGGACTTTTTGCCAAGCTTGATTCTGATTTTGATGTGCAGTTCCAGGTAGTAAGCTATACGGTGGGTGCAAATGGCGGTCAGTTTCAAAAATATGAAAATGCTCCGAATACAGGAGCTCGCTGGACTGGACAGGCTGCAGCTATTATTAACAGAGCTACGCCTGGATCTTCTATATTTTTTGACCAGATAAAAGTAAAAGGGCCTGATGGAATGCGTGATATTCCGGCGATAATATTTCAACTTAAATAAATTAAGAAAAATGTATAGCAAGTTTTTCAAATCAATATTATTAATACTTGTTCTGGCCATTGGAACTCAAACTTTGTATGCCCAGGCTAAGAGGGTGGTTAAAAAGCGAGCAGCAACCACAAAAAAAACGACTACTAATAAAAATACCGGCAACAAGAACGCTAACCTGGTGCAACCGCCAGTAAAAGATACTACACCCGTTGCTGTAGTGCCTCCGCCAACATTAACTCTTGATACGGTGCGCAAAAGTCTGCGCCAGGATAATATTGTTGATAAAAACCCGGTGAAAGATATCACTCCGCTTAATTATGAGTACATCAGGGAAGATGACGCCGTGTATCAGCAAAGAATTTGGCGTGAAATTGATGTTCATGAAAAAATGAACCTTGCGTTTCTCTATAGAGCCGATGAAGACAATGGAAATCAACGCTTCATCAGTATTTTGCTTAATCATATAAAAACAGGTGAAATAACAGCTTTTAGCCCAATTGACGATCGGTTTACTACACCAATTACCGTTGGTGAGATTACCAA
>JBDSBP010000379.1:0-3548 GCA_039921525.1 Chitinophagaceae bacterium
TGAATTCTCAATTCAAGAGAGACTTTCATATAATTTCCCCCAATAACCAGAGTTATGATTCACGGGCTGACTAAAATGCAGGGGCGTTTGTAGGGGCGGGGCTCGCCCCCGCCCTGATGCATACGAAACTGCCAGTATATTTATGGGAGACGACGACAAAATTCCACATGTGCCTGGTGTAACAGAGCGGGGGCAAGCCCCGCCCCTACAAACGCCTCGCCTCAAATATGTTATTTTACATAGGTGATATCGGCGCCGCTGATCGAAGACTCATACCTGACTCAGTACTGATGAAACGACTGTGAAACGAATTCCAGCACAACGGGTAAGGAGGCTCTCCAGTAGGTCCAGTTATGTGCACCATCGCGTATGCGAAATTCATGAGGAATCGTTTTTTTCCGCATGGCAATATGCATCAGTGAATTACCTTCAGACAAATTATCATCATCGCCACAATCAATATACCAGCGTACCGCTTTTTTGAGAGAATCAGGCATATTATTCATGAGTGCCAGCGCACTTAAATTATTATAATATTTTGAAATGTCTGCATCGGAAACACCGGGATTGTCTCTTTTTAAACGGGTTGCGGCATCTTCCAGCGAAAGTGGGCCCACGGAAGCACTTAAAGGGCAGGCTGATGAAAACAATTCAGGATGATGTAATGCATACATGAACGAACCACCTCCACCCATCGACAATCCAGCTACCGCACGATAATGCTTTTCCGCTTTTATCCGGTATTTTTTTTCGATGAAAGGAAGAAACTCCTCAAAGAAAAAATCCTCGTATCGCCATTCCCCTTTTATGTCGTTGAAGTACCCACGCTTACCGGTATTCGCATCCGGCATAACGATGATCATAGGAGTAGCGGTTCCATCTTTTACACTTTTATCAGCAATAGAAAGCACTTCACCAAATTGCACCCAACCTGTTTGATCGTCGCCTGCACCATGCAGCAGGTACAATACCGGGTAGGACCGTTGAGAGGTCTCATAATCCGGAGGTAAATAAATTGCATACTTACGATCGGATTTTAAAATTTTACTGGGTAATGAAAGGTTATCAAAAACCTTTCCCGTTTGCGCAATTAATAATGACGGCATCAGTACCAACAGGGCAATCGTAATAAAGAGTTGTTTCGTCATAAAATAGTGTTAGATGCAAATAAAATTTATTATTAACTTAAAGCAACGACCTTTCAGGCCAACTAAAATAAGTAGAAAAGTACAATCCGATTTTATTTTTTATCATAATCCGCCTAAAAGTATGGGAGCTTTAGAGTTGTTACCTTGCAAATTCATACCATAAATCACACAGCTCACAGCAAACAACCCACAGCCCATACTCATCTTAGTGGTAATTTCCACGGTATTCCTGATATTTGTAGGGTAAATAATTATTATAAAGATTTCTATTATTGGTGCAGGCATAGCGGGTTTGTGTACTGCCATCGCATTGAAAAAGCAGGGTATTGAAATACAAATTTTTGAAGCTGCCGACGATATAAAATCGATAGGTGTCGGGCTGGCCCTTTCCAAACATGGGACAAGTCGCCTGCCAGGCTATTGAAGATGCCGTTGTTCTTGCAGATGAAATTAAAATTAATGCCAACCTGGAAGATGCCTTTAAAGCATTTGAAAAAAGAAGACTAAAACGCACACACTTTATCATCGAACAATCTTACCGCATTGGCAGGATAGCTCAGACTGAAAATCACCTGTTGGCAAAACTTCGAAACATGTATTGAGAATGATGCCGGAAAGTATGAATGAAAAAAGATTTTGAATTATATAGAACTGATTTTTGAGTAGCGTGTTTTGTCAACCCCTAATTGTACTATTCTTCTATAAAGTCTAAATAAATATCTTATGTTAAGCTATCATTCACCAGTAAACGCAATTCATTTTCTATAAAAAAACCTGGCAAATTATCAGGTTTTAAAATCATTATTTCACAACGTGAAGATTATTTATTTATTTCCTTGTCCATCCACGCTATTCTCGTGGTTAGCCATGATTTTAAATAATCGACCTCACCCTGGTATGTTCCAAATACTTTCACCGTATTTGGCAAATATTGATTGAGTATATCCCATCTTTGAAAATTGTTCTTTGCCGATAAGTCGAGGTATTTACCCTGCCTTGTAATATATTCAGGAAGTGAAATAATTTGTGAGCGATACTTTAACCATTTTGCTTTTACTGCCGCCTGAAAGGCGGGATCAAGCCAGATTTGTTGTATAAATTCTCCATACATCAAATACCAACCTTCAGGGTTTATCTGGCCGTAGTTAACGTTGCCTGAACTAAGATCAAAATCCCAAACCGGGCCCATTTTTAATTTGGAGGTGCGATTATCCTTTTGCAGGAAAACCGAACTGAAAAATCTGGCGTCATTATTTAAGATTAGTTCGTTAACCAGGTACCAGCTAACAAATGCATCCAGGTCAAAATCTTTCTGATAACCTGTAAAGGGATCAAAGTTGTGGTTTTGTAATTGATCATAAACATTATCAACCTGAAGTTTAATACTGTCAATAGCCAATGTACCTTCCTTTACATCAAAAGGAATTCCAATTCTTGTATAAAAACGAGGGTCGCCGTCTTCCTCTTTATAGTTTGCTTCTATCAGGTATCCACCATTCTTGGCATCTATATTTACGCGGCCCTTGCCTGATTTAATAGTTTCAGTAAGCAGGTAATTCCCATTTGTACTGCCATTCATGAAAACTTCAGTAAAATTTCTTTTAGGTGTCCATTCTCTTTGTAAACGCTCAGAAAGTTCCAAAGACACATCATTGCGTATTAATGATTTATCATACCAATTTGCTAAAATGGCCCACTCTTTATCGGATGGGTTGCCAAATAAACCTGCTTTGTCGGATAGTTTAATTTTATACGGCTTTTTGTCCGCGTACCATGTGGAGTTACCTCTACCTCTAATCTCTATTTTGCCATCATATAATCCCTCTGTAAAATCAAAGTTTCCATCGATTACGATATTACCCTTAACATAATCATCTTTGGAAACAACGGGACTTTCAGTGGTAATATAAATAATAGGCAGACCGGTAAACGTTTTCAACTTTACGGTATATTTTCTTTCAGCACCATTCTCTGCTTTAACACTATAGATCACAGGATTGGTAAAATCATTTATCGTTTCTCCGCTGACCTGTGTAACTCCATTTATTGATACTAATATCCCTGTTGATGTAAAATCAGCAACCAGCGTAGATCTGCTGTTATTATTACCCGTTACACCAACAACAAGTGTATCGTAAATATTGCAAATAAGATCATTGGGAATTTCTTCTATATTGCCGGCTACTGTAAACTGAAACGTTAATAACGCATTGTCGGGGGATAAAACAGGTACGTCTTTTTTGCAGCCCATTAATAAAAGCACAAAGAGATTGACTGCCAGTAAAAGTTTTTTCATAGGAGGATTTAATATTTCTATCGGGCCTGATCAACCGAAAAAGAAACAATGGATTAATAAAAACAATAACGGAATAGCATAACAGATTATTGCAAATATTGTAT
>JBDSBP010000380.1:0-11738 GCA_039921525.1 Chitinophagaceae bacterium
GGCAAGCCCTGCCCCTACAAACGCCCCTCTTTTCGGTCGGAAGATTATCTTATCGTTTGATTCTTTAACAAAAGAAAGAAAGGTTTCCAGGTGAAGTCATCTTTTGAAGTTTCATGTGGCAGAAATAAACTACCAATAACAATATCATCATCGCCATCATTTTCCATATCTTCCGCATCCATGGTAATCCAATGACCTTCGTTGAATTCCCGGATGGTAAAATGTTCAAATTTTAGGTGGCCCTGGTTTTCAAGGTACAAGAATGATTCCTGTGGTTGGTTTTTTCTATCCGGGAAAAAGGAAATGGCGGCTATATCCATATCATCATCCATGTCAAAATCGCGTGCTACTGCTTTATAAGCTCCATGTAGGAGAAAAAAGTAGAGCTGCTTAAAACTGAAGTCGCCGTTATTTATAAAAATATAAATGCCATGATAGTTTTTTAATGATTGGGAGGAATAATCGGCATTATCTCCGCAGGTATAAATGATGTCTTTATATCCATCACCATTCATATCGCGCAGCTCAAAATAACTTGATCCGTAAACAGGTGGAAATTCCAATAACTTTTTGGTTTCAAATATGCCATTGCCTTTATTAAGAAACAGGCAGATGCCTTCCTGCGCTTGCGCGAATAAGGTTACAATGTCTGGTAATCCGTCATGGTTACAGTCATCCACATACGCTTTTATAGCGCCTGGTAACGACTGTAATATTTTTTGTTTGTACGTGCCATTGCCTTTATTCTGCATCCAGTAAAAAGCACCTTCTGTATTGCCAAAGCCGCAGACAATATAATCCATCTTGCCATCCATGTTTAGATCGGCCATCAAACTCTGAACGGGTCTTCGAAGCGTATCAAATTTCTTTAAGATGCTGCTGAATTTTCCGGCTTTGGTAAGATGAAACAGGTCCACTCTTCCTGTTCTAAGATCGTTTGGGTCCATGATTCCTATGTCCGTTAATATCCCTTCTCTTGATCCTGGTTTCCGTATTTCATTTTCGAAACATATGTCTGTCAACACGCAATGGACAAGCTCTTTACTGATCAGTTTTAATTGGTGATCGTATATGTATAACGATGAGTCGGATCTGTTAGCTGCATAAAGCCATCTATTGCCGGGGTCTATTTTAATAAAGGTATTAGCGGGGGCGCCACTTATGGGTAATGGTTGTTTCGCTTCAAACCGGCTTGTAAAATTTTTTACCTCGGGTCTTGCCTGTGGTTCAGCATGAAGGGGAGCTTCTGCGAGATAGTAAGCAACCACCTGCTTCCAGTCTTTATCGGCTATCGATGCCTGGTGTTTTTCAAACCTGTAATCGCTGTTTTCAAAAGGGTTATTACCAAGATGAGAGACTCCCATGAGTTTACCCATTGCGGGTAATACATTGTTCTTCCAGGTATACTGGGTTAATAAAGAAGGTTCGGGAAAAAGGTGACAGGAAGAACAATATTTCCTGGCTATTTTTTCTCCATCATTATTTGTTTTACAACCTGGAATTATAGCTATTGCACCTAAGAATAAAAATAATTTAGTGTAAGATATGACCATGAGGTTGATAAAATTCCTGCCCTGATGCAATGTAACATTTATAGTTTGTCATTCGGTATTTAGGAATTAGGACCTGCCCCCGTCCCAACGCCATAATGATATTACCACTGTCCTGTCATTTCAGCCAAAGCGCCATAGGTACTCCAAATAAATGCGTTTTACGGGGCTTTGAGCTGAAATCTACAGGATGGAGGCAACCCGCATTGTGGAGATTTCAGCTGAAGCGCGTAAGTGTATACTATGCTAGAACCTTCCGGGCTTCTCTGAAACGACAAACAACAGGTAAGTTACCAAGTGCAACGCTCCAAATTAAGAAAATTTGCATTTCTCAGAAGACTTCAAAAAGCGTGTGATATCGAAATGGCCAATTGGATGGAGATATTAAATAAACTCCAACCCTTCACCACTTCATTTTAAACCGCATCACCACTTCACCTGTCTCCTGATCGATATTTATCTTTTGATCTTCCGGTGCCATCGTTTTCCCGGTAGCCATCTGGTAAAGGCCAGAAAGAAAATTCATTCCATGTTGCATCACCTGTTCCATCTGCAGCATTTGCGATGGCACAGCGGTTTCGGCTTCATTGTTTATTAAAATTACGGGCACTTCTTCCGGTTCTTCTTCTGTAATAATAGTGGTAATATCTTCTTCAATTATCTGCTGAGGTATTTCTTCTGTCAATGAATCTTCCATTGGTTGCGGAACCAGCATTTCGCTCATGGCCAATTCCAGTTCCTCCAGGAACTGTGCCCGACCGCTTGCAGAAAAATCCACTACATCAAGCCGGTTATTTTCACTAAGCACGCCATCAAAAAGATTCTGCTTCAAGCCAAGACCTTCTGCTATTTTCCCTTCAATAGAATTTCGGCTGATAAAACTTATAACCGTAAGTTTTTTACTACGTTGCCCGAGGCGATCTATGCGGCCGAGCCGTTGGTTCTTCTTTGCAGGGTTCCAGGGTAGTTCAAAATTAATGATCGTATCAGCTACCTGCAAATTAAGGCCAACACCGCCAGCTTCGCTGCTTAAGAATATTTTACAGTCCGGGTCCGTTTCAAATTTCTTAACCAGTTTGCCCCTGTTTCTTACCTGAACTTTACCCGAAAGCATCGCAAAGCCAATACCTAATTCATGCAGCATCTTGCCGATTAGCTGCAGCATAACTACCCATTCGGAAAAAATGATAATCTTACCCGGATTATTTTGGAGATCCATTTTTTCAACCAATATCTCTTTTAGTTCAACAAGTTTGGGGGAGATATGTGTTTCTTTATCTACCAGGAAGGTACTGTCGCAGACCATGCGCATATTAAGCAGCGTTAGCATCAGTTTCTGCTGATCGTACGGAGTGATAAATTTCTTTCTTAAAATGCTTGCAATCGTTTTAGCAAAACCGGCGTGTAAGCTTTGTTGTTCTTCATGAAGGTTTATGGGAACATTAATTTGTGTAATAGTAGGCAGTTCCTTAATAACAGTTTTTTTCTCCCTGCGCAGCAAGATAGGTTTTAACCGTTCATATAAATTCTGCAGGTTATAATAACCCGTTATTTTATTACGATTTTTTTCATCGAAAAAGCAATGTTGGTAGCTGAACTCCCAAAGTGGAGCAAGAAACTTCTGGTCTACAAACTGCACGATCGAATAGAGATCGCTTATGCGGTTTTCAATAGGGGTGCCGGTAATTACCAATGCATGCTTTTTGTTTAATTGTTTAATATTGTGAGCAGTAATGGTGGTAAAATTTTTTATCTTTTGGGCCTCATCTAAAATAATAAAATCAGGCTCCATTTTATTGATGGCATGCAGGTCGCGTAGAACGGTTTCATAATTTATGATCAGGAAGTATGCCTGGCTTTTGCGATATATTGTATTTCGCTCTTTCGGTAAGCCATCTACAATTACAGCTTCCTCATAAGAGAATTTTTCAATCTCTTTTTTCCATTGTTCCTTTAACGATGCCGGGCAAACGATAAGTGTTCGTCTAAAACCGAATATCTTTTTCTTCATCACTGCCGCGCCAATTGCTTGTATGGTTTTTCCAAGTCCCATTTCATCCGCTATAATACAACCTTGTTTAAATGTAGCGAAGTTTACTCCCTGTTGCTGATAAGGAAATAGCGGCACTTTTAAAAGGTTAAAATCAAGAACCGCAGTTTGCTTCTGTTGCTTCAGCGTTTCATTATCCCATGCCTGTTTTACTTTTTCTTCTACTTCGGCCCTTATTACTATCTCGGGTATAACGGCTGCAGCTTGAATGAATTGCAGAAAATCTTTTCCCTGCTCTGTGGGTATATATTTTTTATCACCAAAATATTTTTTAATAAGTCTTTCAGCTCGTGCGGGTATGTTATGAGGATAAAACCAGGTGATGTTGTAATCATTTAACGGATCGGTATATATTTCAACATATGGAAAAGTTTTAGATAATTTGTTATATAGTTTATTATCATTTTTAAGCCTGTCGAAAGCATACATAATATGTTTGCTGGTACCCAGTTTATTTGTTTGCCAATCGGGGTTATTGATGTATCCTGTTTCATTGGTAAAATCTCTTAGTAATACAAAATACCTGGTTCCTTTTTCATTTATCAATTCATGTTCCCCAAAAATGTTATTGGCAAATTTAATTTTATACAGTGTTTTCGCCGCTTTCTCTTTCCGTTCTGCCAGCACCCGTTTTATCATACCTTGCCGTGTGTAAGCTTTACCTTCGGCAGTAATTCCGGGTAGTTTCATTTCCTCTTGCGCCTGCAGCAATGCTGCGATTGCGGCAGCGTTCCAGGCAGAGGGTTTATTGTCAATTAAACAGATTACGTCACCATCAACCAACTTAAAAGAAATTTCTTGTGAGTCTTCTTCCTCTTCAGTTTGCACCAACACATCAATGCCGTTTTTCGACCGGCTTAGTACCTGGCAAAAGCCTTCACCATAAATGGATTTCGCTTCTAAAAGAACGTTGGCAGCAGCTCCATTGTGGTTAACAAGGTTGTCTATTTTATTATTTATCTCTGTAATCATATCGCTTTATATAAATTACTGTTTCTCCGGTAATTTTTATAAAGTAACGTAGAGATATGTAATAAACGGTGTAAATTATAGAGGCAACAAAAATTTCTTTTTTTTGTGAGGAAAAAATGTGCGAAAATAATTTCGATTGAGTAATTATAAAAGGCTATTAAAAAAGACCTCGTACATTTAAAAAAATTACTGGCTTAAGCCGGCCTTTAGATTACCCATTTTTCAACTTCCTTAAACGCAGATAAATTATGGATCAAACAGAATTGTCGAAGCTGGGCGACAGCCGCCGGAATTTTTTAAAACAATCTGCACTTACAGCTACGGCCCTGGCGGCTGGAGATATTATTTCCCTGGCTTCTTCCACAACCCCGGCATCTGTAAAAGGCCAGGCAGCAAAGGCACCCTGGTATAACACAGTTACCCGCTGGGGACAAATTAATATAACGGAAAAAGATCCTGCACAATATGATATACCCTGGTGGCGCAAATTCTGGAAGCAAACACAAACGGAAGGAGTGATTGTTAATGCCGGGGGCATCGTGGCTTATTATCCCACTGCTATTCCTCTTCATCGCAGAGCGGAATTCCTGCAGGGCCGTGATCTGTTTGGCGAAATAAGTCGTGCGGCCCATGACGACGGACTCGCCGTCTTCGCCCGTATGGATTCGAACAGAGCTCATGAAGATTTTTACCAGGCCCATCCCGATTGGTTTGCATTGGATGGTAACAACAAACCCTATAAGGCAGCCGACCTTTACATTGCCTGCATAAATAGCCCATATTACCAGGAGCATATACCGGCCGTACTCACCGAGATCGCGAAACTATATCACCCGGAAGGCTTTACCGACAACAGTTGGAGTGGTTTGGGACGCGAAGCGATTTGTTATTGTGAAAACTGTAAAAAGAGCTTTCATGATAAAACCGGGAAGCCTATTCCGCTGGCAAAAAACTGGGATGACAAAGTTTATAAACAATGGATACGCTGGAACTATGACCGCCGCCTTGAAATATGGGACCTTAACAACCGCACCACCAAAGCTGCCGGTGGCGCCAACTGTATCTGGTCGGGCATGAATAGCGGATCTATAAGCGGGCAGAGCAGAAGTTTCCGCGATTATAAAGAGATCGGGAAAAGGGCGGATATTATCATGCTGGACGATCAGTCACGCTCCGACGCCACAGGCTTTCAGCACAATGGTGAAATCGGTAAAATGGTGCACGGCCTGTTGGGATGGGAGAAGCTCGCGCCGGAAAGCATGGCTCAGTATCAGCACCAGCGACCCTGGTTCAGGTTATCAAGCAAACCCCAGGCAGAAGCAAGGATGTGGATGATCAATGGCATTGCCGGTGGAATACAACCCTGGTGGCATATGGTGGCTGCCTATCATGAAGATAGGCGCATGTATCACTCTCCCGGTGCCGTTTTTTTATGGCATAAAGCCAACGAATCTTATCTGTTGAACAGGAAGCCTGTGGCCAATGTAGGAGTGGTATGGTCGCAACAGAATGTGGATTTTTATGGAAGAGATAAACCGGAAGAACTGGTGGATCTGCCCTGGCGTGGTATTACGCAGGCACTTGTCAGGGCAAGGATACCTTACCTGCCGGTGCATGCAGATCATATTGAACGCGACGCCGCACAGTTCTCTGTATTGATATTACCCAACCTGGCGGTAATGACCGATGCACAGGTAAATGCCATAAAAAGTTTTGTTGATAAAGGAGGCAGCTTAATTGCTACCGGGGATACCAGTTTATTCGATGATTGGGGTGATGCCCGTGCCGATTTCGCGCTGGCTGATCTTTTTGGTGCACACCTGGCAGGCACGAGGACCGTGAAACCGGTAATGGAAAGGATGGCCGGCGAGGCCTATCATACGTACCTGCGACTCACTCCCGAAATCCGGGCGCAGTTGAATGGCCCCCATATTTCCTCTGAGCCCACGGTAACGGGTAAACGCCATGTAATATTGAAAGGTTTTGAAGAAACGGATATCCTGCCGTATGGCGGTTTACTGGAACCTCTTCGTGTAGATACCAGGGTAGAAGTGCTGATGACTTTTATTCCGCAGTTTCCTACCTATCCGCCAGAAAAAGCCTACATGCGTGAACCTAAAACCGATATCCCGGGGTTGATAATTAATACCACTTCAAAAGGAAGCAGGGTTGTTTTTATGCCAGCTGATATCGACCGGCAGTTCGGGCGGTTTAATACTCCCGATCATGGCAATCTTTTGGCAAACATGGTGCGCTGGACCACCAAAAATGAATTGCCCATTTCAGTGGAAGGAGCAGGATTAATAGACTGCCACTTATATGAGCAACAAGGAAGGTTGATCCTGCATATTGTAAACCTTACAAGCGCATCTACCTGGCGGCAACCCATGGATGAATTTATTTCCATCGGGCCGCTAAAGGTAAGCGTGAAGTTACCAGCAGCTGTAAGCGGTAAAAATCTTCTTTCGCTGGTTGGCAAAGATAAAATCTTATCAAGTGTCGCGAATGGGTTTGCACGGTTTGAAATTAAATCGATACTTGATCATGAAGTGATAGTGATAGCGTGAATTAAACCTGATAAAAGAATATTAATACTATTGTTGGCGTAGCAAATGGAAATACATAAAAGACCGTGAATCAGTCACAAATTTTTATTTCATATGCATCGGGAGGGGAAAGCGAAGCTATAGTTAAAGAATTGGAAGAATCGTTGCAGAATAAAGGATTACAAACTATTCGTGATAAAAGAGACCTGGATTTCTAGGATTTGATCACCGATTTTATGAAAAGAATTGGCACGGGCAAGGCTGTGGTAGTAGTAATAGGCGACCGGTATCTTAAGTCGCCCTACTGTATGTTTGAACTTTTGGAGATTTATCGTAACCGGGATTTTATAGATCGTATTTTCCCTATTGTATTGTAGGATGCACCTATTTATGAGCCCGTTCAAAGATTAAAATATTTAAGCTACTGGCAGGAGAAGAAAGCTGAACTTGGAAGTGAAATTCAAAATTTTGGTCCGGAAGCGATTACCATGGTGGGAGATGATTATAAAATCTATCATAGAATATTCAGTAACATCGGTGACGTGACGAGTTTATTGAATGATATAAATGCACTTACCCCTCAAACTCACAGGGCATCAGATTTTCAACAGTTGTACCAGGCCCTGCTTCAACGGCTGGACGTGGATTCGAGGATCCATAAACAAACACTTACAAAGGATCTGCTAAAAAAATTATCTCTTGGCTCGCAGCAATACTATAATGAACTCACTGGCATCAATGGTCCATATCACCATTTAGATATAACACGGGAAATTTTAGCCGGCATTCACCCAATGGAAACGCTGCCTGGTGCTACGGAAGCTATGTTACATAACACCGTCAGGAATAGGAAGGATGAAGAACTTCTCCTGGAAAACACCCCGCAGGAGTTATGAAAGCAAGAGAAACCGCACATGATTTTACTCGGCGATGGTGGCATGGGAAAAACCGTTTCACTAATTCATTTTTGGAAAACCTTATTAGAAAGCAATTCAAAAAATGGCGGAGAAACCATCCCTCTGTTTATCACGTTGCTCGAGTACAATTCGGTAACCGAAGACGAATATGCCAATTTTATTGCCAAACGGATTGCCTGGCATTACCTGGGCCTGAAAGAAGATCGGGGCGATACAATCAATTTGCTTTGGGATGTTTTTAAAATCGCTCCTCCAAATGGTCTGCCAAATATTTTATTGCTTTTGGATTGATTTAATGAGGTAACTGTAGGCTCATCTGAAAGGAGGCATTTGCTGTTGGAACTGCAGGATCTCCGTCAGAAAGCTAAGTCTGTACAGATAGTACTCAGTTCCCGCTACGAGATAAGTTTCACCTGGGCGGAAGGGTTTCATATGCTGGAACTGCTACCCCTGAACGAAGAGAAAGTAGAAGCTTACCTGCAAGCCCGGCAAATATTTTTTCCTCCTGATCAACGACTGCGGAAAATTATGCAAAATCCGATGATGCTTACTTTGTTTGCCAATGTCAATGAAATTATTGAGCGGTACAAAGGCGACAAACAGTTCGACTTTAAACCACGAACTACTACACAGGGCGAATTGATATGGAATTTTATGGAGGCCCAGGTTGTAACGCTTTTTAAGGTGTATAATACTAATGCTGCCGGGTACTATTATCATAAATTCATGATACGGCATTTTCTGTGATGAAGAAGATAAGAAGCAATGGAATGAGACAATAAAAGATGCGTTTAATATTAAGCCTGTTGCCTGACGGCAATGCTGATCGGTATATTATTTCCTAATTATTCATTTTTAAACACAATACTTCTATTCTCTAATTGCAACTTTACTATTTTGTTCGATCGATATCCCACTTCCTGTTTTTAGTTGGATTGGGCTCCAAATTGTAATATGATCTTCGTTACGGTTGCTGCAACGCAGCCTGCTCAAGCGCAACAGGATTAAACCGAATTTCCTTTATCTGTCCCTTAAACCAATTCACTTTATTTAACCGAACACCCAATGAAATTTCACCCGTTGTCATTGGTACAAAATTTACATCCCCTTCCAATTCCAAACTGGCGTTTACATAAGTAGTCATTTTTTTTCCATCATACACCATGGCTGCCCAGTACCAGTTATCACCCTCGTGCAGTTTAGTAGAGTCAATAAGCGTGAGGCCTTCGTTCGTTTTTCCATTCTTTAAAAAAGTATCGAGATACCAATCGCCTTTTGGAGTGCCCTTATTTCCACCGTGCCCCTGTTGGCATCTTTGTCCTGGAAATGAATAAAACCTGGTGCTGGTGGCCCATCGGATGCTGGTTTAAAAAGAACTTCAATGGTAAAACGCGGCCAGCCGTCAATTGGAATTGTTGGTAAAATCAACCCATCATTCACACCGTTAAAAAAAAGAGAGGTTCCTGTGGCGTCTTTTATGATTAATGGATTGCCAAGAATAGCCGGAGAAAAATTCCCGACAAGTGCCGGATCCTGCAGTTTCCAGGTAATAGTTTGGGCGGGTTGAATTATGATAGTACCCAACAGTAAGACAAAGGCACGACTAAGAAAAATAATGACTGCTATAACGCCGAACAACACCCGCAAAAAAGATAATATTTCATGATGGAGCAAGATAGATAAATTTACAATCGATCACGGTGACCATATTTAACTTAACTTTCTAAAAAATACAACCATGAGGGCTCTATTGATATCTATTCAGCGCGATGTTCGTTTGTTTAATCCTGCCGGCACCACCAACCAAAACTTCTTCACCCGATTCATTACTTATTACTGTAATTTTGAAACACCAGCAGGATAAAAAATTTGAAAATCCAGGAAATTCAGAATAACAATAAATATTGGGAGACATCTCATAAAAACAAACAAGGGTATTTTCTGGTATGCATTGATGGGATTGGGACAGGTTGTATCGTTAATGGTTGCGGCCAGGGATATAAGAATTTTAAAGCTGTCTGTTGGAAATGCTGCCTGGCCGGTATTTAGTACAGAAATTTATCCTACTTATGATTATATGCAAATATGGAAAGATCATTTGAAGGAGGTGAAGAAATGAGTTATTGTAATATTGAAATAAGCCTTGCATTAAAACTGATTAAACAAATAATATAATGAATAAGCCAATAAAAAATTCCCGTAGGGATTTTATAAAAACCGGCGCCCTGACAGCCGCAGCATTCACCATTGTGCCTCGCCATGTTTTAGGTGGCAAAGGCTTTACTGCCCCTAGTGATAAATTGTTAATCGCCGGGGTAGGGGCAGGGGGCAAAGGTCAGTCAGACATTGCTAATTTCGCTAAAAGCGGCAAAGCCGAAATCGCATACTTATGCGATGTGGATGACCGGCGTGCAGAGGTAACCGTTAAAGCATTTCCCAAAGCAAAATATTACAAAGACTGGCGCGAACTGTTTGAAAAAGAATCAAAAAACTTCGATGCTGTTTCCGTATCCACACCAGATCATAACCATGCCATTATTGCCATGCACGCCATGCAGTTAGGTAAACACGTGTATGTTCAAAAACCTTTAACCCATGATATTTATGAAGCCCGCATGCTTACACAGGCTGCTAAAAAATATAAGGTAGTAACGCAGATGGGAAACCAGGGCGCATCAAATGACGGAACACGTCAGCTAAAAGAATGGTACGACGCAGATGTAATCGGCGACGTTCATACCGTTTATTGTTGGACCGACAGGCCCATCTGGCCGCAGGGTATTCCCTGGCCAACTACAAAAGCGGACGTACCAAAAGAACTGGACTGGAACTTATGGCTGGGCACAGCTCCGGAAAAAAATTATATTGACAAACTGGTACCTTTTAACTGGCGTGGCTGGTGGGACTATGGTACAGGCGCTTTGGGAGATATGGGATGTCATTTGGTGGAAGCACCGTTCAGGGTGTTAGACCTGGAATATGCAATGGACGTACAAGCTTCTGTGGGTACGGTCTTCGTTGATGCCATGAAACAAGGTTACTTTCCGGATAGCTGCCCGCCTTCAAGCCATGCGACGCTAACGTTTCCGAAAACGGCTAAAACAAAAGGTAAGGTTACACTGCATTGGATGGATGGCGGTATTCAGCCTGAACGTCCGGAAGAGTTGGGCGCCAATGAAATGTTTGGAGACGGCAAAAATGGCATATTGTTCATTGGTACCAAAGGTAAAATGTTGGCGAATACATATAGTGCCAAGGCAAGGTTGTTGCCATTAAGTCGTAACGAAGAAGTGAAAATTAAACAAACGATTGAACGCGTACCCGGCGAAGCTAACGGGCACTATGGACAATGGGTGGAAGCTGCCATTGCAGGTTATGGTAAAAAAGAAGTCAGCTCGCCATTTGAAAAAGCAGGCCCATTAACGGAAGCCCTGCTGATGGCAAATCTTGCCATTCGAGGGTATGATATTCAAAAACCTAAAGCCAGCGGCCAGGGTTTCGATTACCCCGGAAGGTTTATCAAATTATTGTGGGATAATCAAAACATGAAGGTTACTAATTTGGAGGAAGCTAATCAATTTGTAAAACGGGAGTATAGAAAAGGATGGAGCCTTGGAAACGGGTTAACGTAGGACTGCTGATACCACCCACCTTTTTGTCATTTCAGCCAAAGCGCTTAAAAGTATCATGTTGCAGATCCAAC
>JBDSBP010000381.1:0-5915 GCA_039921525.1 Chitinophagaceae bacterium
TTGAAGAGGTTAGTTTTTTTTTATTTTTTATCTACTAACATCATAAAAGACATTAAAAAGGTTTGCGTGTAATTTAAAGTTTACATCTAAATGGCAGTATAAAAGTTTTATTACCTGTCATGCGAAAGATTTGATGAAGATGATAAAGAAAAAGTACCTTGCCCTTTGAGCTATTTTAAGAGTAGTCAGGCACTTTCCGATCCAAAACGCATTCCCCAGGAAATCAATTTTTTCCTTAAATGCATTTACAAACTTACCTCCTGCTATTTAAAATAGTCATATCACAAAAGGACAATCTAAAATTTTCAACTTCACAATAATTTTTATTTAGAACCCTTATATGGAAAAGCAAACATTCGTATTTAAAAATTCAGGTGGCACCGAGATGAATGACGTATTCATGCCAACTCCGTCTTTAGAACTTCCTAATTATTCATACCAGATTATCGTTTCACCGAAAACAAACTTCTGGAGACTAGGCTTGAGGTTTTCAAAAACGGCAGATATTCAGTTCAACAGTGCCGGACGTTATGTTAATTTTGATCTGAAGGATTTACAAATAGCTGCGGGCAAAATGATGGATAAAGGTGAATGGTTATCTGCCAATGTGCTGGAGCTCGGAAGTTCATATATCGCTGACGAAGGGAGCAATCAGGTTTTTGACAAATGGGATACGTATAAAAGCGAAAGCAATGTTGAACTTAATGTAAAGGAAGGTTCAAAGCTAAATACTCTTTATTATTCATTTAAAGCAGAAGGTTGTCCCGAAATTAAAAATGAAATTTATTTTCCACAGGAATACAGGTATTTTAAAATCTTTGCGTGGGCTGACTACGTGAATTTCGAACTAGAATGTGTAATAAATTCGGATAAACAACTTCCACTCAGGCTGATTGAGGAAAATCGGAATACCAAAAATATAAAACTGGACCTGAGTAAATGTGGCATGCATGAAATCCCTGCAGGAATAAGCGAATTACACTGGCTGGAAGAACTTGTAATTGGAACAAGTTCGTATTATGATTATATTAAAAGGAGGTATGTAAGGACAGCAAACGCGGCACCAGAAAATGATTTTGATTATATGCCATCAGGTTTGAATAATCTCGTTAAATTAAAAACCTTGGTTATCATAATGGCAAAACCCCGCCTGATTAAGAGTTTTGACTTACGAGAATTCGCACAATTATATAATTTAGAATTTCTTTGCATCACTAGTTCGGGTATATCAGATATAACCCCTTTACAAAATTTACATAAAATTGAACAACTTTATCTATATGATAATAACATCACAAATATTCAACCGCTTGCTTCACTAAAAAAGTTGCGAGCACTAAGATTCAGGGGAAATAAAGTCAGTGATATTTCTGCTTTATCGGGGCTTGTTGAACTAGAGGTGCTTCGGTTTGGCAAAAATCAGGTGAGAGATATCGGTTCGCTTCTGAATCTGACTAAACTTACCAATCTTTCTTTTTACTCCAACCTTGTATCAGATATTACAGCTTTATCAGGTCTTTCCAAGCTTTCGAAACTGATGTTCAAAAACAATAGAGTCACCAACATTGGTTCAATTCGCAATTTAACTGAGCTTGAGATCCTGGATTTTGGGTCTAATAAAGTGGAAGATATTTTGCCTTTAGCCGGGCTGTCAAAGCTAAAAAAAATATCCTTTCGCAAAAATAATGTGACCAACCTGGTTTCGTTGTTTGGTAAAATTGCATTGGAGGAATTATCTTTCAGTGATAATAAAATTAACGATATCAGTTATTTAGCGGGATTGGAAAACTTGAGTAATCTCGATTGCAGTTCAAATCAAATTGACAATCTCAGTGCTTTGGCAGGCTTAAAAAAATTGAATAAACTTATTATTAAAAAAAATCCTATAACAGAAATTGACACATTGTGTCTACTGCCTGAACTGAAGGAACTAGATTTTAGTCATTCGGCTGTATCTGATATTAGCCCGCTGCGTGAAATGGAGACCCTTCAGAAAGTTGATTTTGAGAACTGTCCTGTAAAAAAAATTGAACCACTCTTTTTTCTACCATCGCTTTTAAAATTCTATAGTAACTATTGCCCGATAGAAGATTGTCCGTCCATTGTCTATGAATCCGGTGATCCTCAGCAACTTCAAGCATATTTTAAAGCAAAATCACTGCCAGGCTTGCCGTCGGAAGACGGCCAAAACAGTGAAAAAAAGAGTAGTCAAGATAGCGTGTCGCAGGAGAATTACTATATGTCTCGGAGAGATGTTCGGCTTTTTATACTTGGGAATAGCAATACGGGAAAAACAAACTTGGTTCACTACCTAGAAACAGGAGAGTTCCTTGGCGATAGAAAATCGACGCATGGATTGGAAGTACACAGGTGGGAACCAGATTCCAGTAGATTTCCATCACTAGACGGAATTACAGTAAGTATATGGGATTTTGGAGGACAGGAATATTATCACGAAGCATATAAACTTTTTTTGACCAGCAACGCAGTTTACCTAGTAATTTGGTGTACAGAGTATGACACTAATGGGCGTGTTGAAATGCGCCTGAACGATAAAGGGCCTATTGTGGAGCTGGAACATTTCGAGCTTAGGTATTGGCTTGATACAATTCATTACTATACCCAGCGTTGGAAAAATGTATCGCTTTTCACCGCGCAGAATAAAGTAGACGGAAAAAGCACAATGAAAAGAATTGACCAGAAAATTCATGATCGCTATTTTATCAATAATTCTTTTAATTTCAGCCTCAAAGAAGGTTATGACAAAAAAAATATACTTTATTATTCAAGGCTGCAATATTTTTTAAAAGAGCTTGAAAATGAAATCTTCACACATACCGATAAGGCTCCGATTCCATTCAACTGGCAAAAAATAAGAAATTGGTTATTAAACTTGCAATCGATAGGCAATCCATTTTTGCCATTTGTCAAGGCAGATCTGTTTATCAGTATACCAGATTTCATATCAGTATGCAAAGAACTTATGGATAGACCCCTTACAGAAAATGATATATATACAATCCCAAGGTGGTTGCACCAGAGTGGCGTAGTTCAATATTATCCTGAAATTAATACAATGAATAACAGGCTTTTTATCCCGGATCTACTGGCAAAAAGTATATACCAGGTGTTGAGCGTTGATGTTTTAGACAGGGGTGGTGATTTCTCAAAAAATGATATTACGTCCATCTCTGATCAAGACACCAAGGACTTACTGCTTGAAGTGGCTAAACAACTGGGAATTATATTTCAGCATCCTGTAAAAGATAAGGATCATTTTATAGCATTTCAGTATTTACCAGAGACGCATATAGTTGAAGATTTGTTCAGGATAGCTGAAAAAGGGATATCAAAATCCTCATTCAAAATAAAAGTTCCGCTCTTTTACTATAAACGAGTTCTTCATGCTGTGTTGCTTCATTTTGCTAGTGATAAGAGCATTGAGCGTCGGTATTTCTGGAAACATGGAATTTTATTTATAAAAGACCAACAGGTTGCATTAATCCAAGGGATTTATCCAAAAAAGGATGAACAAGATGCCATAATTGTATTAGGAGTTGAAGCGAATGTACAAAAGGGAAACTATCTGCAAAAGGAAATATTTAATGTATTGCTTGAAAAACTGGCAACTGGAATAAATGGAAAAAATATTCCAAATTTAGAGGGCGAGGTTAGCGAAAATATTGATGCAGAAAATGAAACATTTGAAAGTGCGAGTAGTAGTTTGGATAATTCCGAAATCATGCTTTCAACCGATGGTATAAACTATGTATCATATAGTGATTTAATCGAAAACCCTGAGGAGATTAAGATAAAGGCAAACACCGGAGTACAGCTTTTTACTAGACAATTCGAACCCCTGTTACCCTTTAACTTTCCTCGAGCTAAAAAAGTATTTTTATCTTATTCTCATCGTGATACAAAATGGTTTGAAAGGCTTCGCGTGCATTTAACGGGTTTGGAAATGTCTGGTGTAATTGAAAGCTGGGATGATAAAAAAATTGAGGCCGGCGACCTTTGGGATGATAGAATTAAAAAAAAGATGGAAGATGCAGATGTATACGTCCTCCTCTTATCTGCGGATTTCCTTGCCAGTAAGTATATATGGAATTATGAATTGAGTACAGCAATGGAGAATTTTATTGGGCGACATTCAACTATTATTCCCATACTATTAGAGCCTTTTGATATAACAGGCATTCCCAAGATTTTAAAAAGTGGCGACGGGCTTGGTTATAAGATTGGTGATTTTGAAATTATTCCTAAAACAGATCTGGGACAATTGATGGCAGTTAGTCAATGGAAAAATACTGAAGAAGCGATGGAAAAAATTACAGCTCGGATACGCGAGGTGCTTACGTCCGAATGACCTTCTAAGCCTTTGTAAATTTGGAGTGGTAAAGCAGTTTTTACAAGCTGTGGAGACATTCCAAATTATGAATATCAAGGACCCAACACGGGCGTATCATAGACAACGTTTCCATTAATCCTTACCAATAAGAGTTTTCATTTAAAGAACCTATTTCATTTCAACTCATGAGTTACGCATCAAATGCCTTTAAATAGTACTTCAAATTTATATCTATTGTTTAAAAAGATAGATGCGTGAACACATCCTTGGTCTTACTTAATACTAATAGTTTATAATTTCTGTTAATCAATTCTAACTTTAATTAGGTATACACGATTCTAGGTCGAACCGCAGAATCAATATCGCATCCGGAAATTTTATAGGACCCGATTTGAAAATTACAATAAACTGTTAGTTGAAATTTCTTACTTGTGTGCATTTGAGCAAAATAACAACTTATTCCGATTTTCTTCTTTGCCCAGATTTTAAAATCAAGTATCGCCTCATATTCACCCAATGGAACTTCCGATCCATATAAGTATATAATCTCGGTTCATGGCCATTGGCAATTGCAGTATACCACAATAAAACCCTATCTGTCATATGCTCCCTATTCATGGTGAAGCGCATTTAATTTATTATACAAGTCTGTAAGACCGACTTGCTCAAAAACTCGCCGGTGATACTTCTGAGCTCCTCGACACATTCCATATTAATTGAATGTAATAAATCTCCTTTCGGGGTTTGATCTTTAACCGATAATCCAAGTTCAATCACTTTAGCTAATAGCAAAACATTTTTGCGAGGCAACTTAACATCAATACGCACCGCATCATTCATTCCTGGAGAACTTAACAATGTTTCGTAGATCATTGCCACATCTTTTGTTGATTGTTGATAACACAAAAATAGTTTTAAGTGTACAAATCATTTTGACAAGACGTAAAAATAGAGTGTTTACTTTATTCAGAAATGACCCCTTCAAAAATTGAAGGGGTCATTTCTGTACTACGGGTTGTTTATACTTTTATATGGTTAATCCGATTTTGATACCCAAGAAAATGTGATGTATGACTATTCAACAAGCTAAGGAAATTGATATGGTAGACTACCTGTCAAACATAGGCCACAAGCCTATTAAAATAAAAGAACCTAATTACTGGTATAAGTCTCCTTTACGCGATGAAAAATCTCCTTCCTTTAAAGTTAACCGAAGCCTGAACCGATGGTTTGATTTTGGAGATGGTAAGTTTGGCAATCTTATTGATTTTGGAATTCTTTACCACGAGTGCAGTGTTCGTGACTTTCTTCACAAGCTGGATGATGCCGGCCACAACATTAACCAGCGTCAAAGTTTAGTAAATAATTTCACTTCAAAAGATGAAGAAAATAATCGAATCAAAATTCTTTCCGTTAATGAAATCAGTTCTTATTCCTTGGTCAGTTACCTGCATGCACGGAAAATTTCAGATGATATCGCCGGTAAATATTGCCGGGAAGTTCGTTATCAAACAGGGGAAAAAATTTGTTATGTATTGGGCTTTAAAAACAATTCCGGTGGTTA